>JAGXLE010000231.1 GCA_018334855.1 Desulfobacterales bacterium
CCTCTTCGCCGAATCGATCCTCGACCAATTTGCGGACATGCATGGTATAATAAGGCGCGGTCTCCATGAACCAGTTGGGCCTCTCGTGAACCTCGATTTCAGTGCCCATGGCTTCCGAGGCCTCGAGGTTGGTAATAAAACCTTCGGTGACCATGCGGTTTAACACGTAAATCTGCCGCTGCTTGGCCCGCTGGCGATGCCTGTATGGGGAATACGAGCTGGGCGCCCGGGGCAGGCCGCCCAGCATGGCTGCCTCTGCAAGGGTCAATTCCTCGGCGGATTTGTGGAAATAGTTGCGCGCTGCGGCTTCCACCCCATATGCCCCGTGTCCCAAGTATATCTGGTTTAAATACAGATACAGGATTTCATCCTTGGTAAAACGCTTATCAATTCGGTAGGCCAGGATGGCTTCCTTGAGCTTTCGGGCGTAGCTGCGCTCGGGGGTCAGAAAAAATGACTTGGCCACCTGCTGGGTAATCGTACTGGCGCCCTGTACGATGCCGCCGGCCTCCAGGTTTTTGAAAAACGCCCGGACGATGCTGTAAAAATCAATGCCGTCATGCTTGTAAAAACGGGCGTCTTCAGTGGCAATAAACGCATTGACCAGGTGATCGGGCATCTGTGAAAGCGGAACCACGATCCGGCGCTCTTTATAGAATTCCGCAATTTTCCGGTCGTCATCCGAATAAAAAGTCGACACTACGGGGGGCTGATAATCTTCCAGCTTGTTAATCTCCGGCAGATCCTTGCTGAAATAGTAATAAATGCCGGCAAAAGCCAAGCTCCCGACAACCGCCCCGGCAACCCCCAGGTAAAACAGCCATTTGAAAGTGGTCAGCAGCCAGCGAGCCACACGTCTCATATATCCGAGCTCCCGGATTCCGCCTGCATATCCTGCATGAGAATCCTTCTTTCAGTATTTTTTACATAAATGAAAATTTATATCATGTTTATCCGCCAAAAACAAGACTGCTGATATTATAAAACCACTTTCAGCCTTGACAGCAACCGGGATGTTGGAGTACACAGGTTTGTAACCGCACAGGCAGAAGCTTGGCAGATCATTACCGGATTTACAAAACAGAATTTTCAACCAGACCACGAAGGCTGCGTATCATGAAGATACAAGGCGTTCGTGGTTTTTTTGTGTCAAAAAAAAAGGAGAAAGAAATGATCAAGCGTGCATGGATTTTGTATTTTGCAGTGCTGTGTATCACGACCGTGACCGCTGCACCGGCTTCGGCCCATTTCGGCATGGTCATTGCCTCTGACAGCATGGTTATGCAGGATGATTCCCGCACCCTGGAGCTGAAGGTTTCATTTTCCCACCCGTTTGAAGGCATCGGCATGGACATGGAAAAACCGGAACGCTTTGTTCTGTATCACGGCGACAAGACCGCGGATCTGACGGGTAAGCTTCAAAAAACCGATATCATGGGTCATACCGGATGGCAGACGGATTACCCGGTCAAACGGCCGGGTACATACGTTTTTGCCATGACCCCCAGGCCCTACTGGGAGCCTGCAGAAGACCTGTTTATCATCCATTACACCAAAACATACGTGACCGCATTCGGCGATGATACCGGTTGGGACCGGGAAATCGGGCTGCCCGCGGAAATTGTTCCGCTTTCCAGGCCGTTTGCCCTTTATACCGGCAATGTTTTCCAGGGCGTGGTCAAGGTTAACGGCGAGCCGGTGCCGCATGCGGAAGTGGAGGTGGAGTATTATAACCGCAACGGCCAGGCAGAGGCGCCCACGGATTATTTTATCACCCAGACCGTAAAGGCGGATAAAAACGGGGTTTTTACCTATGCCGCATCCGCTGCCGGGTGGTGGGGGTTTTCCGCGCTGCAGACCGCGGACTATCAGCTTGAAAAAAACGGTCAGAAAAAGGACGTGGAAATCGGCGGCGTGATCTGGGTGAAGTTTCATAAGTGGCAGGAAAAAGGAGCGGACAAGTGAAAAAACGACTGATGATTTTCATGGTTTTCATCCTGGCCGGCGCGGGTTTTGCGCAAACCGCGGGGAGTGCGGACAAACAATACCTGATGGACGCGGTTTCCGTTTCCGGTCTGCTGGAGGCGGAGGCCGCATATGAAAACAATGATTTTGACGACCCGGCAACACCGGATGAAGAAAATAGCGATATTGTGCTGGCCACGATGGAACTCGGCCTGGATGCCGATCTTTCGGATCATGTCTCCGGCCATGTTTTGTTTTTATGGGAAGAAGACGATACCGAACCCGTGGATATAGACGAAGGATATATTACCCTTTCCGGGGGACCGGGCAATCAATACCGCCTGCAGGCCGGCAAGTTCTATGTCCCGTTCGGCAATTTTAACACGGCCTTTGTCTCGGATCCGCTCACCCTGGAACTCGGCGAAACCCGTGAAAGCGCGGTGCTCGGCGGGTACTCCGCCGAATTCATGGCATTCCGCGCCGGGGTATTTAACGGGGACGTCGATGAGACCGCAGATACCGACGACCACGTGGAACATTTTTTCGGCGCCGCGGATTTCCGCCTGCCGGAACAGGCCATCCCCGGTGTTGGCATTACCTGCGGAATCTCTTATATTTCCAGTATTGCCGACAGTGATGTGTTGAGCGAAAACGTAAATGATGCAGATGATGATGGTGAGCCCGACATCAGTAATACCGTGGGCGGGGTTTCCGCCTACATCTCGGCCGGCGCCATGGAACGTTTTTTTCTGGAACTGGAATACATCACTGCCACCAGTGATTTTGCGGCAGGAGAGATTGACGGCTCCCCCGTCGCTCCCCGGCCTCGGGCCTGGAACGTGGAATTTTCCGGCCTGATCGCGGGATCTGCAGGTGCGGGCATCCAGTATGCGGGTTCTGACGACTGCGGGGATTTTCTCCCGGAAACGCGCTACGGCGCGGTTTTCTTCCTGGAGCCGTTTGAACGCACCTGGTTCGGCGTGGAATATCTCAGGGACGAATATGAAAACAACGACAAAGCAGATACGGTAACCGCACAACTGGCCTGTGAATTTTAGAAAAAGCAAACACAAAAGTATTAAAAATGTTATGTTCGCCAAGCAATAAAAAGATAATATGCTGATTTTACTTAAACACTTAACCACTTAAAACTTAACACTTTTTTTATGCATATCTCAGAAGGCATCCTTTCCCTGCCGGTGCTGGCCGCGGGCACGGCCTTTGCCGCGGCCGGCACCGGCATCGGTCC
>JAGXLE010000232.1 GCA_018334855.1 Desulfobacterales bacterium
GCTTCCGTTTTATTAACACCATCTCTTGCGAAATCCAATACATCGTTTAAACTTCCATGGGTGACTCTGTGAGGCAGATCGCTTACCCATAACGTAGTCACCAATTCGTCAATGGTATAAGTTGTAAAAGAAAAAAGACTATACGGCAACTGCCGTATTAATTCCGTAAACGCCTTCTCCGGTTTTAGGTAATTTACAAGTATATTATCTTTTATGCACTTAGCTGCCTCTCGCTCTTCAGTTGCCATTTTTTCCAATGTCGCGTCCTCGAAATTATCATAATCACTTTTCGTTGCATCTTTAATTTTTCTTTGGACATAATTGGATTGGAGGAAAAGGCTCAGTGGATTTATAGTCATAAGCTGCCCCCAATCTTGTCAGGTATTTTACTCTAAATCTGAAGAGGGATATATTTTCTGCCGAACGCCAAGTCTCACTGGCGCGCGATAGCGCGTCCAGTGCAGCCATTTGTTCAAGTAAGCCGCTCCGCGGCAGGGGAGCGGCGCCCCATTGTTTAATCAAACGGTTCATGGTATCTTCTGACCGGCTTGCAGGTCGGTATCTTCTACCCGACAAGGTTTTAAAGAAGAAAGGAAGATACCATGAGCCCTTTGATTAAACGCTTTAAGGAAGACCTCCAATTAGCAGGTTATGCCAAACGAAGCATTGAGTCGTATGTCAGCTCCGTTTTGCGGTTGCAACGCTTTTACAACCAGCCCTTAGAAGATATCACTGAAGAGCAGCTTCGTCAATACTGGCTGTGTTGCCAAAGTGAATTCGGCTGGAGTGCCGCCACGTTGCGGATCAGCTACGCCGGCATTCAGCATTTTTTCAACAAGACGATAGTCCGTTCCTGGGATATTTTTGATGACATTAAATGGAAGCGGGAGCAGACCCTGCCGACCATTTTAAGCCTTGCGGAAGTCAGACAAATCATTGACGCCCTACCGACCCTGCAAAGCCATACGTTTTACCTGACGTTGTATTCGCTGGGTCTGCGCCTGCGGGAAGCGACCACGCTTCAGGTCGGCGACATCCTCTCGGGCCGGGGGCTGGTTCACATTCATGGCGGCAAAGGGGCGCAGGACCGGATGGTGCCCTTGCCGGCGGTCACCCTGTCGGCGTTACGAAAATATTATAAAACCCATCATAATCCCCAATGGATCTTTCCCGCTTTGGGGCGCAACGGCGGCAAGGAGGCACAATTTGCCAAAGACCATGTCAGTGACAGCGGCGTCCAGGGAGTTTTGCGGACTACCGTAAATCGCCTGGGGATAAAAAAGCATGTCCATCCCCATGTGTTTCGCCACGCCTATGCCACCCATCTGCTGGAAGCCAATATTCCCATTCGGCATGTTCAAAAAGTCCTGGGCCATAAAACCCTGCAAAGCACCATGGTGTATCTGCATGTCACCACCCAGGCGCAAACCGATTCTCATACCAGAGTCGCCCAGGTCATGCAGGGGGTGCTGTCATGAACACGATTCAAAAAATATTTCAACTGTATGGCCCGCAATACCTGGCCCGTTACGGAGACAAGATGCCTGCAATCCATAAAAAGGCCATGCGGGACATCGCCGATTGCCGCGATGGTTCTTTCGGCACGCTGGTTTATCAATGCCCTGATTGCCGTGCCTCCCGGATGCTTGCCTGCTGCTGCGGCAATCGGCATTGTCCGGGGTGTCAGCAGGACAAAATGGACCAATGGCTTCACAAGCAGACGGCCAAACTTCTGCCCGCCCATTACTTTCTGCTGACCATGACCCTGCCGCAAGGCCTGCGGCAAACGGCCCGCTCGCATCAACGGATCGTTTATACCGCCATGTTTGACTGTGCGCAGGCGGCCTTAAAGAAACTGGCCCGGGACAAACGGTTTATCGGTTCGGCCCGGATCGGCTGCCTGGCGGCGCTGCACACCTGGGGCGGCATGCTTCAATATCACCCGCATCTGCACCTGGTCATTCCGGGCGGGGCATTATCGGAAAACAACGATCAATGGCTGCCGTCACGGCAGGACCTGTTCGTTCACACCAAGCCCCTGGAAAAAATTTTCAAAGCCAAGTTCAAAGATGCCATGAGACAGGCCGGGCTGCTTGATCAAATTGATCCCGGCGTCTGGAAGCAAGAATGGGTGATCGACAGTCAGGCGGTCGGCCAAGGGCAAACCACGCTGCGGTATCTGGCCCGGTATGTGTTCCGGGTGGCTATCTCCAATAACCGCATTAAAAGTATCGACAACGGCCGCATTAAATTTGCGTATAAAGACCGCCGGAAAAATCGGTGGAAAACCATGGAACTTGACGCCATGGAGTTTATCAGACGATTTTTACAGCATGTTCTGCCCAAAGGATTCATGAAAATCAGGCATTACGGCTTTCTCAACGCCAACAGCGTCCTGTCTATTGAACAAATACGGGAGCTGATTGCATTGGCCCGGAATGTCATTTGTGATCTTTTACCCTCAATTCCGGCCTATAAGAAACGCCGGATTAAATGCAGCCGCTGCGGACATGATCTGCGGTTCATTATGTTTTTAAGAGCCGCGCCCCGCTGGGGGCCTTCCGGATAACCGATTTTCTTGCAGAACCAATAACCACCGCATCACCACAGGAGACATCCGGCAATGCCACAGGCGAGCTCTACCACTACCGGTTTGCCCAAAATCCTGATTTTAGCTGATTTAACAGGAAAATTCAGGCCGGAAAAATGATGTAAAAGGCGGCTGACCGGAAATTTTTAAATGTTCAGGGCCGTTTTTCGATATCTGCTCAAAAAATTACACCGACATCCCCCGACCTTTTCCCCTACACCTGCAATCGCCCCGCGGCTTCTTGAACCATGGGATTAGTTCCGAGCACTCGCTTCGCTCGACTCGGGACTAATCCTTTTTTTGTTCGCTGATATATTTTAGCTTAGTCTTTTAATTTCATCTATAATTTCTTGAATTACTTCAATATTGAATATTTTCTTTTTCTTCCCTGCTCCTTTTACTGAATAAACAAAAAAGACTCGGCCTCCGAAATCATTTTCAAACCGCTCATGATTTTTACGATGCATTTCAATCCATTGATATTGATTAATCGACTGGCCCGATGAGATGGGTTTTATTTGAAGTCCGAGATGCTTATCGTTTACACGGATATAAAAATCTACCCCATAAGTTCTGTCCCACTCATCTGGAGCCGCTTCGATTTTATGATTAACCATTGATTC
>JAGXLE010000233.1 GCA_018334855.1 Desulfobacterales bacterium
TTTTTTTGTTTACGCTTTCATCAGTTTCGCCGAAATACTGGCGGCGTTCCGAGTGGCCTATAATAACGTATCTGCATCCCGCAGAGGCAAGCATGGGCCCTGATACCTCACCGGTGTAGGCGCCCTCGTTTTCCCAGAACAGGTTCTGGGCACCCAGCCCCACCGGGGTATCGCGGATTATCTTCGATACAACTGTCAGGGCGGTTGCCGGCGGGGCGATCATTATATCGACATCAGATGCACCGTTTAGCTTCTGAATCAATTCCCCGGCTGTCTGCTCTGCCTCAGGGCAGGTTTTATACATTTTCCAGTTTCCGGCGATCATGGGTCTGCGTTTTGTCATCAGAGCCTCCCGTTTAAAGCTGTTTCCCCATCATTTCAGCCAGATCGACCACCCGCTCTGAATAGCCGGTTTCATTGTCATACCAGGAAAGAACCTTTACCATGTCTTCGATCACGTAGGTATTATCCGCATCCACGATTGAAGAGAGCCTGTTTCCGTTGAAGTCTTCTGATACCAGCGGTTCCTCGCTGAAGCCGAGAATGCCGGAAAGCGGTCCCTCGGCTGCTTCCTTGAGTGCAGCGTTGACCTGCTCGGCCGATGCCGGCTCCTTTAAGGTGGCGGTGAGGTCCACGAGCGAAACATTGGGCGTGGGAACCCGGATGGCCATGCCGTTTAGCTTTCCGTTCAGATCCGGCAGAACCAGGCCCACCGCCTTGGCGGCTCCGGTAGTTGTTGGAATCATGGACATGGCTGCCGATCTGGCACGCCTTAAATCCTTGTGCGGCGCATCGAGCAGGCGCTGATCACTTGTGTATGAATGTACGGTCGTCATCAGGCCGTTTACTATGCCGAATTTTTCATGAAGCACCTTTGCAACCGGCGCCAGGCAGTTAGTGGTGCAGGAGGCGTTTGAAACTATGTGATGTTTGCTGCTGTCATAGACGTCCTCGTTGACCCCCATGACAAAGGTCATATCCGGGCCCTTGGCTGGTGCGGAGATAATGACCTTTTGCGCGCCTGCGGAAAGATGCTTGGCTGCGCTGTCCCGATCCCGGAACAGGCCGGTGCACTCTGCCACGATATCGACCCCGTGCTCTTTCCATTTAAGGTTGGCCGGATCTTTTTCCGCGGTTACCGTAATGTTTTTTCCGTTGACTGTTATGGCGTTTTCCGCCGGGGCAATATCTGCATTAAGGCGGCCGTGCACAGAGTCGTAGGTCAGAAGATGGGCAAGTGTTTTTGTATCCATGATGTCGTTTACAGAAACCACCTCTATATCTGAGCGGTTGATTACCGCCCGGAATACAAGCCTTCCGATTCTGCCCATTCCGTTTATGCCGAGTTTAATAGCCATTTTCATACCTCCTTCATGCAGTTTCTCGCGATGGTTTATGGATTTGAGCTATCCCCGCTTGTTGCCTTTTAATATGTCGCTTGCAAGGGAAATGCTTTTTTTGCCGTATTCCTCTATGGTCTTTACCATTTCGGAGAGACTTTTGTCCCGGTTTCTGAGATTGGCCGACTTGATAAGCACGGGCAGATTCACCCCGGAGATCACCTCAATGCTTCCTTCCTCCAGAAAAGAATAGCTGAGGTTTGAAGGAGTCCCCCCGAACATGTCGGTCAGTATAATAATGCCGTCATTTTCGTTAACAGACTTTATTGCATTCTCTATTTTATTTCTAAGTTTATTCACGTCTTCGGATAAGTCAATGGAAACAGAGACGACAGCCTCAGGCCGTTCGTCAAAAATTACGGTCGCGGTTTCAATCAGCGATTCTCCGAGTTGCCCGTGTGTAACAATGACAATTCCAACCATAAAAAAATCCTTGAATCAGTTTGTAAGTTCCACGTCCCTGTGCGTCAGCCTGACAGGGCGGCCGGGTTTGTTCAAATATTCATGAAGCGCTTCTGAAACGGCCACAGAACGATGCAGACCGCCCGTGCACCCCACCGCGATCGTCAGGTACGCTTTGCCCTCCTTTTCGTAGAGTGGAAGCAAAAAGTCAACCAAATCATGAAATTTTTCCATGAACGTACGGGTGGTGCTGTTGTTTAACACAAAGTTGCGCACGGATTGATTCCGTCCGTCTAAGGGTTTTAATTCCGGAATGAAAAACGGATTGGCAATAAAGCGAACATCCATGATCAGGTCGGCCTCATGAGGCGTGCCGTTCTTGAAGCCGAAGGATATAATATTGATGCGCATCGGCCGGGAGTAGACAATTTGTTCCACCAGATTGAAAATAACGGATTTAAGATCGTGGATATTGTAGCTTGTGGTATCAATAATCCGGTCTGCAAATTCGCGTACCAGGGCCATTTGTTTGATCTCTGCGTTGATGCCTTCCTGAAGCGTGCGTTTATGGGACAGTGGATGGTGTCTGCGGGTCTGGCTGTAGCGACGTAAAATAACAGTTTCATCTGCTTCCAGGAAAAATATCTCTATGTTATAGCCTTTGCGGCGCAGCTCGTGGAAAACCTCCGGAAAGGTTGACAGAAATGCTTTTTCCCGCATGTCCATGACAAATGCAAAACCCGAAATCTCAGAGTCGGTCTGCAGCGGCAGTTCCATGAACTTTGGCAGCAGGGTTACCGGCATGTTGTCCACGCAGTAAAAACCCGCATCTTCTAGGGCGGCAAGTGCAACGCTTTTGCCTGAGCCCGACAGCCCGGTTATGATGATGATTTTATGCCTATGCATCAGAAATCCTCATCAACCTCCCGGATGGTTTCGATGACATCATCCGGGTTTTTCGCACCCAGCAGTTTTGCCTTGAAAGACTCTTCCTTCAGCAGTTTTGAAATTCTGGCAAGTATCCTCAGGTGAAGTCCTGTTGAATTATCCGGGCTCAGCAGAAGAAAGAATATATGGGTGGGCTTGCTGTCGAGCGCCTCGAAGTTGACGCCTTTGCCGCTTAAGCCGAATCCCAGTACAAGCGATTCCAGTCCGCTGATCTTGCCGTGGGGAATGGCGATTCCCCCGCCTATGCCTGTACTGCCAAGGCGTTCCCGCTCGATAAGCACGCGGACGATTTCCCGGTGATCGAGCTGGCTCAGTTCCGCTATCGGTTCAGCGAGCTCATCGATTACGCCCTTTTTGTCGGCCGAGGCCAGGTCGGTCAGTATGGCCTTTCTGTCCATGTAATCCAGTATCTTCATAGCATTGCCGCCTTGTTGAGAATGTGTTCCC
>JAGXLE010000234.1 GCA_018334855.1 Desulfobacterales bacterium
GGGAAGGAGGAGCCAGTTCCAGGCCTACTTCGGAAGCGCGATCAATTGATAAGATGCCCTGGGCCCCGCTGAAAGAGACGATGGCAATCCGGTTGCCCCGCGGAAGGGGCGCCCACTGAAAGCCCATGATCATGAAAAGCATTTCGTCAATTTTTTTCGCCCGCAGAACCCCCGCCTGTCGCAGGACTCCATCAAGAACCGCATCGTTTAAGGCCATGCTCGCCGTGTGTGATATCGTGGCCTGGCCGCCTGCTTCGCTTCGTCCGCCCTTGAGAAGGATCACGGGCTTTTGCTGGACCGCCTTGCGGGCGGCTTCGAAAAACCGCCTTCCGTCACGAATATCCTCCAGGTACATGCCAATAATTCGGGTCTGCTCGTCCCCGGCAAAGTATTCCAAAGCATCGCTTTCGTCAACATCCACCTTGTTCCCCAGCCCCAGTCCTTTTGAAATGCGATAAACAGGGTAAGCGCCCATGTGCATGAGCAGGGCTCCGACGAAGATACCTGATTGAGCGGCGAATCCTACGGATCCGGGTGTCACCATATTCCGGTTGGCGAAATAGGACGTGGTTAGCCCCGTTTCGGTATTCACCAGGCCCAGGGTGTTGGGTCCAAATCCACGCATATCTGCGTCCCGCAGAATGGTTCGGATTTCTTCCTGAATGGCGCGGCCGGCATCACCGGATTCGGAAAACCCCTCCGAGGATATCACCACGCCCTTGACGCCTTTCCGGGCGCAGGCCCTGAGCGCTTCCGGTACAGCTGCCGGTGGAATGATCATCGAGGCCAGGTCCACGTCAAAGGGTACGTCTTCGATGGTTTGATAAAACGGAACGCCCCGGAATTCTCCGCCCCGGGGATTAATGCCCGCAATGCGTCCTTTGAAATGATTTTCCTGAAGGGTGGCGATAAGCAATGCGCCGGGCTTTAAAGAATCCCGGGACGCGCCGAAGATGGCGATGTTTTCTGATTCCAGGACTTCTTTTACGGGTCTCATCAAAAAGGTCTCCTTGCCGCAAGTTAAGAGTGTCCAGCATAAATGATGGCCAATTCTTTCGGGTTTCCTGAAATCCTTGCTTCAAATAGCGCTGCGCCACCAGGAACAATTCCGAAAGTTGTGGTTCTGATCCGCTTGCGTGAACACCGAATTACGGATTCAGCAGAGATCTGTTTGCAAGCGCTATCAAGATCTCGACATAAGGCATGATTTTTATTTCAGGCTCCGCTCCTGGATAATTCTTTCAAACCGCGGCCGGTAAATCAGCTCGAATTGCTCTTCTTTTCCCGGGAACAGGTCCAGCACCTGTTCGCGGGTTTTTTCAATCCGTGTTTCGGCTTGTTCAAGTGAAAGATCCTGCTCGGACAGCGCCTGGGCACATTCATCCACCAAGCGCCTGAGGGACTTCATCCCTTCCTCTTCCATGTACATATTGTGGTTTTCTGTGGGGTTTTGCGAGGTTGTCATTAGATATATCCTGATTTTTACCTATTTTTATCCCGATCCTTTTGCTTTTATAGCCACCGAACTGTCGAATAGCAACACGGCAGAAGATAGGGAAGTGTTATTAAATGTATCCCGGCAGAAAATGCCTGTCAAATCGTCAGCCACCTGCCCACCTGCTTTCAGACTGCAAAAAGATTTGCCATCAAAACCATTCAAAACTACGGTGTAGGTACATTTTTAAAAATCTTGCCGGTACAGAGGCGAAAATTGCACAGATGCTGCAGAAAAATCCGGTAAGGCAAAAATTTACGCACGGGGTTTGAATAAACGATACTTTAAGCCGAGCGAAAACATTCTCAAGGAATTATGGGGGATTTTTTATGCCTGAAGGCAGCATTAAAAAAACGGTTTCAGATCGGGGTTTTGGTTTTCTTATTCCGGAAGGGGGAGGGGAAGACGTGTTCTTTCACGTATCCGCTCTTAAAGAGGTAAAAATTGAAGCTCTCCGGGAAGGAGACCATGTAGAGTATGAGGCGGAAACAGGGGACAAAGGCCCCAAAGCCACTGAGGTTAGGAAGAAGGAATAAATCCGGGAATGAAGATTGGAAATAAGGCCCGTCAGTCTTTAAAATCCAGTAAGGAGAAACCATGGATTTTGATAAAGAGCAAGTTGCGGCAATTTATGTTAATGACAGCGTTATCTGTACCAACTGCATGAAGGATGAAGATTGGAACTCACTGACCCAGGACCGTGTCATTACACACGAAGAAAAAAATGGAAAAGACAAGATCTTTTTCTGCGACAGATGCGGTGAGCCAATTTGACGCCGAGTTTTGGATGCGAGAGGAAAAACCGGAAAACAGCTCTTTGACGATATGAAGATCTCGCCGGCAGGTTTCACCGCATCCAGGTTGTATGCCCACCAAAACAATACTTGCCACGGAATCCAATATTCCCGGTCTTTCTGAAACCTGCACCTTGATTCTGGCATTCCGCAGGGATCAAAGTCCGCAATCCTGCCGTTCCATATCCGCCATGCCTCGGCACAGTGTTATCCGGAATGCTGTCTGAATAGCCGATATGTGCAATCTGACGGGTGCTTTGGGTATCATGAAAGCCCGAGTCGTCAGATATAAACGCAACTGCCAAGATACCATCAGTTTAGAAGTTCCAAGACATGAAGTTTTGATTTCCTGTTGATTAAATCCTTGTTGCCGGGGATAACTTATGCCATCCTAAAATATCCCCGGCTCAAATAATTTGGAAATTTATCCAATAGTTCAAAATAATCAGGAATAAAAGTCCATTTAAAAAGAAAACCAACATTGGGGAAAAAGTACCAGCTATTAGAGTGTCGCAGCTTAGGACTCTTTTGAAAACGTTTTTGCCAATGCGTGTATTCGATGCCGAAAGACTTCTTTTGCTTTGGATACAAACCAAAAACACTACTTGGCCCATAGGCGGCAAAACCTTTTGATGCTGAAGTTAAAACATAAATTGCATTGCAGGGTTAGGGGGGATTAATTTGTCCACTCGCAGCCTGACTTTGGATCTGCATCCCATCTACAACAAGGGACAGGAAATCGATGCCGCCTTGAACGAGGCCTTCATGCAGGCTAGAGAAAAAAAAGCCAAGGAGTTAGAGATTATTTGCGGAAAAGGCACTGGACAGTTGAAAAAGCGGGTGTTGCGTTTTCTGGATAAAAAGGAGATCAGATCAATGTATCACCGAATAGATAAGGATAAAGAT
>JAGXLE010000235.1 GCA_018334855.1 Desulfobacterales bacterium
TGCTCCATGGCTTCAGGCGTAAATCCCCGTATTTCTTTGTCTGCCTGAAGACAATAGCGACTCAGAAAATGAGCTGCCAGCAGCGGAATGTCTTCCCGGCGCTCCCGCAGCGGTGGAACCACGAGCGTGAATGTTTCCAGGCGATAAAACAGGTCTTGACGAAAAGCTCCTGTATTAACCAGATCCTCAAGTTGTTGGTTGGTGGAGCAGATAACCCGGACATCAACCCGCTGCTCTTTGTTTCCGCCCACAGGCCGAAAGGTGCCGTCCTGGAGAACGCGCAACAGTTTGGACTGTAAGTCGGAAGGCATATCCCCGATTTCATCCAGCAGCAAAGACCCCTTATGGGTGCGCTGAAACAGTCCCTGTCGGCTTTTTACGGCACCAGTGAACGCTCCTTCTTCATGACCGAAAAATTCGCTTTCCAGAAGATCAGCCGGGATACCAGCGCAATTGACCGCCAGAAACGGAGCCTTATTTCTGGGACTTAAGTCATGGAGGGCCTTGGCAACCAGCTCTTTTCCCACGCCGCTTTCTCCCTGAATCAATACCGGTCCTTGAGCCTCGGCAATTTCCTGGAGCTGACTGAACATCAGGCGCATCTTCCGGCTTTTTCCGATCATGCCCTGAAATCCATCATGGGCAATAAGGCCTTTGAATCGTTCTACTTCCTTTCGTAGTCGCCGGTAATAAAGTATCCGTTCCACACTGATTCGAAAATGTTCCAGATCCAGTGGTTTGGATAAAAAGTCGTCTGCTCCGGCCTTGAGCGCCTCCACCGCTTGGGGAATGCTGCCGAAAGCAGTAATAATCAAAAAGCCCGGCTGGACATGAAGCTCCTTGACACACTGGAGCAGGGTCATGCCATCCGCACCGGGCATTTTCAGGTCACTCACCACCAGGTCCGGTTCCCAGTCTTCCAGCAAACTGCCGGCTGATTCCGCAGATAAAGCAGTTTTTACCTGGTAGCCCACCTCCGTCAGTTCTTCATCAAGAAGCTTTGCCAGTCCTTGGTCATCCTCGACGAGGAGGATTCGTTCCTCTTTATTTTCCGAAGAAGCGCTTGATATAAATTCAGACATTGCCTTCTCCTTGATTCGACTGCTGTTTTCC
This sequence comes from Desulfobacterales bacterium, assembly GCA_018334855.1. Taxonomy (GTDB): domain Bacteria; phylum Desulfobacterota; class Desulfobacteria; order Desulfobacterales; family Desulfosalsimonadaceae; genus Desulfosalsimonas. The sequence continues at coordinate 1,114 of JAGXLE010000235.1, forward strand.
TGTTTCCAGAGGAAGCACGATGCGGAAAACGGCACCTCCTGTTTTCCTATTAAAGACTTCTATAGTTCCGCCATGTTCCCGGACAATTCCGTGTACTACGGGTAGCCCCAAGCCGGTATTGGAGGACGAATTGTGGGTGCTGAAAAACGGCTCGAATATCCTCGGCCGGATTTCATCGGCGATCCCGGGACCGTTATCTTCTACGCAAAAAACAATTTCATTGTCAGGGGTCTTTTCCCAGCTTAGCCGGATCCGTATATTCTCCCCGGCTTGTGCCGCATTTCGCATCAGATTAATCAGCACCTGTTCGAAACGTAGTGGATCAATATAGACGGGAATGTCGTCTTTTGGGTCATCCATAAGTATCTGAACGCTTTCTCCCACCTCATTCTGCACTGTCGAGATTGCGGATTCCGCCAGATCAACAGCCCGGTACCAACGTTTTTGCCGCATGGAACCTTTACCGAAATCCAGAAGCTGCCGGACGATCTCGTTCATGCGTCGGATTTGATCGCGAATATCCTGCAGACTGTTTTTATGGGAGGTACTTATGTTGGAATCCCGCAAACAGCGTTGGGCTTTACCGTCAATCAGCGATAATGGGGAACCCAGCTCGTGGGCAACCCCGGCGGCAAGCTGACCGATGGCCGCCATTTTTTCACTCTCCCGCAATTTGTTTTCCAGTTGCTGTTGGGCTTCCCGCCTTGCGGCAATTTCGTTTTCAGATCGATCCATACTGTCGAGCATATTGTTCAACGATCTTGACAGCGCGAATATTTCCTTGGGACCCTTCAGTCTGGCCCGGTGAGAGCGTTCCCCCTTCTGAACGCGGGCCATACTGTGCGATAATTTTGCAAAATACCGTCCCGCCGCATAATGAAAACCCAACAGTACGAACCCGGTGACAAACAGCCCGGTAGCAACCAAAATCAGGGAAACTCGTTCCCGTAGCCAACTTCTGTATTTGGCAAAATCACTTTTTTTGCGGCTAATCTGCAGCAGTCCGTTATTTTTACCGGAGTCGCCCAAAAGCGGTACAAAATAGGAATAAACCTGCTGCCCCCGTATTTTTTCGTACTGTCCGATATCATCACCTCTTTTGGTCACTTCCCGGCGATATTTTTTTTGCTTTTCCGGTTCTACGGCACCAGCGGAAGCAATGCATTTGCCCCCGGAATCATAAACATATGCCCCATAAACCCGTCCGATATGAAATACAAACTGGAGCGTCTGCTCGATACTCCCGAACCGTTCTTTCTCCAGGCTATACTGAACCGGCAGACGAATGGCTCTGGCCACAAGCTGGATATCTTCCTTCATACGCTTCTCCGTGAGATCCTCCAAAATACGTAAACCAAAATAGGAGGCAACACTCACAGCGACAAGTAAGGGGACAATAACGTTGATAGTTAAAGCCAGGCGAAGACTGAAGCGGCGAAAGTCCGGTTTCATCACAATAAACTGCTCCTTTTGACAGATTTACACATGTAGCTTTCTGACACACCCCGGCCGCCTCTTCCCAATTTCTGAGGTTCAATTAAAAAAAGAACAAAAACAAATAGATAAAAGTTTATCCGGTTTATGCTGATCTTGGCATCATGTATGCAGAAACGTGGAAGAGATATTGGGTAATCATAATTATTCCCATTTATTATCATTATTAACATTTTGATGCAACATTAAGGAGGTCGTATGAAAGCAAAAACCATGCACAAAAAAATGCCGACTGGAACAGCCCTGACGCTGATCATTGCTCTTTGCTCCTTGATCGCAGCGCCGCCCTTGTTTGCCCAGAATTACGGAGGAGAGCAGGGGCAACCCGCACAACAACAGTATCGACAGCAGCAGGAACGGTACCAGCAGGGACAGCAGGAACAGCCTCAGCAGGGGCAGGAGTACCAACAGCAGAGGGAGCAACAGATGCAGCAGCAGAAAACGAAAACTGATTTTAGTGAAGAAAAACTGAAAAAATTTGTCAAGGCAGATGAAGCGGTGGACGAAGTCCAGGAATCTTAT
>JAGXLE010000236.1 GCA_018334855.1 Desulfobacterales bacterium
TCAAGCAGAAGACGGCATACGAGATCCAGGGCGGTAAACGGCTCGAGCAGCCCGGAAAACCGCTTCCGGCTTTTCTTGGCATTTTTGGCTATCACGGAAATCTTGCCTTTTGCCCGGGTCAGGAAAGTGGCGATCAGGTCATAGTCGCCGTACTCAATCCTGCGCAGCAGGATTGCCGGCGTGGAAAACCCCGACATGGTTCAAATTCCAAGAAAAAATGTGGCAAGCTGGAAATAAAAGAAAACACTGACAATATCTATGGCGGAAGTCACAAACGGCCCCGTTGCAACCGCCGGGTCAATATCGACGCGCGCAAACAGCATGGGCAGCAGCGCCCCGATAATGGCCGCCACCGACATCGAGGAGAGCACGCCCATGGACACCGCCAGGCTGAAACCAATTGCGTTGTACTGAACCTGGGCCAGAATAGCCAGCAAAAGCCCGTATATCACGCCCAGGATAAGGCCGATTGCCAGTTCCTTGCCCACCACGAGCCACAGGTCCTGGATATGGATACGGCCGGTGGCAAGCCCGCGCACGACTATGGTCGAGGACTGAATTCCCACATTTCCGCCCATGCCCATTATGACCGGAATAAATGCCGCCAGGTAGGAGATCTGCTGCAGGCTGGCCTCGAAATGCCCGATAACGAAAATGGCTATCACGCCGCCGACACAGCTTGCAAACAGCCACGGCAGCCTGATGCGGGTACTTCGGACAACCGACTTGGTTTCAACAAATTCCTCGCCGACGCCTGCCATTTTCAAAATATCTTCCGTGGCCTCCTCGCGGAAAATATCAATGACGTCATCCACTGTTACCAGGCCCACCATGCGCAGATTTTCATCCACTACAGGCACGGCCAGAAAATTGTACCTAGCCACGAGTTTGGCCACCTCTTCCTGGTCCATGTCGGTTGTCACTGAGATCACGTCAGTGGACATAAAATCCTTGAGCGGGGTATCGGGCCGTACCAGCACAAGTTGTCTCAGGGAGCACACGCCCACCAGCCGCTCACTTTCATCTACCACGTAGATATAGAAAGGCATCTCAATGTCTTTGTATTCCTTGGACTGAAGCGTGGATATCACTTCTCCGGCGGTCATGTCTTCGGGCAGGGCGATAAAATCAGGGATCATTATCCCGCCGGCGGTATCGCCGGGATATCTCAAAAGGCTTTCTACATCCTCGCCGCCTTTATGCCGGATTCTTTCAAGCACTTCATCAGCCTGTTCCTGGGGCAGAAGTTTTATAAAGGATGCGGCATCATCAGAGGGCATATTCTGCAGAATTTCAGCAAGCTCTTGTATGTCAAGCCCTTCAATGATTGAAAGTACGATATCATCGTCGAGCTCGCTTAAGACCACTCCCTGCTCGCTGCGGTCCCCGATCAGCCTGAAAAGCTGACGCCGGTGGGTTGTCGACAGGGACGGAAACACGGTTGAAAGATCGGCCGCATGCACCCTGCCAATAATCTTTTTGAGCCGCGCAAGAGATTCGCGGCGCAGCAGCCGCTTGATGGTTTCTATAAGTATGTAGTGCCGCTGGTTTGCCATTATCTGCTTTCAACCTGTTGCGGTAAGGTTAATTTAGCCGACTGCCCCGGATCAGCTTTAATTTTCACCGGCTCGCCGTTGAAGCAAAGCTCCACGCCTTTGGCGTCGCTGATTAAAATATGGAAACGCGACTCCCCGGCAAGCTCCAGATGATCATTTGGATCAAGCCGGTATTTCGTGTACTCACGGCCGTCTACACTTATATTGACAGTAACCGAAGAAAACGCATCAATGGAAAGTATCTGCCTTTCCGCCACGTTTGCCTGCTTCAAAGAAGCACTCTTTCCGACAGCCGCATGGGCAATATCGCCCAGCCGGGCGGGATAAAAATTCATTTCCTGCTCTTTACCTGACTCTTTGGTTTCCACAGCCGCAGCCTGATCCGACCGGCTCCCGTACGGAAGTGTTGATACATATAAAAACGCCGGGGTTATCACGGCCAGAACCGCCACGGCCAGAACCATCCTGTAGAGGACTTTTCTAGACGAGACAGGATAGTCTTTGTTAAAGCAACGGATTTCCAAAACCCTTTCACCCCGCATTTTATAAGCGTGTTCGTATTAAAACACCATAGCTGCCGACCTGTCTTCCTCCTGAAAGCAGATATTTTCAGGATATAGTGTCCATCCAGACTACCTTATTATGCGTATATGCGCATCTTCCCGCAGCGATTTAATCCAGGCCTCGTATTTTTCATTCACCCTCTGCTTATAGAGCTTGTCATGAATTTTATCCGAAACCGATTCCAGGGGCTTTGGCTCGGATTTGACTATATCTTCCACGTAAAATATCTGCAAACCCCGGCCTGTTTCCACAATACCGGAATATTCGCCTTTTTCAAGCCTGTTCACCGCCTCCCTGATTTTATCAGACAAATCCTCCAGGCCGAATTTTCCCAGGGCACCCCCGTCTGAGGCATTGGGGGCTTCGGAATAACGGCGGGCCAGTTTTTCAAAAGAGACGCCTGCCTCTAATTTTTCAAGAACCGACTCCATGCTCTTTCTTGTCTCTTCCTCTGATCCGGCAAGACCGGGGTCGGTATTCATCAGGATATTGCGCAGTTGGTATTTTACCACAGCGCCGTATTTTTCCGGATGGGCTTCGTAATAGTTGCGGATATCTTCATTGGTAATCACTATATTGGACTTTATCTTCCTGTTTACAAGCCTGCTGCGCATCATCTGACGCTTTATTTCTCCGCGGTACAACTCCATGGTCATTCCCTGCATCTGCAGCGCCCGCCTCAGGTCTTCTTCCGTATAATTATTTCTGGCCTTGATATTTTCAATTGCTGCATCCACTTGGCTTTCACTGACTTTAATGCCCGCCTCCTCGACCTTCTGTTCCGCAAGTGTATCCTCTATCATCCGGTCTAAAACCTTCATCCGGGCTTGGTAGAGCTCTTCGTTCAGTTTTTCGGCAGTCATGTTCTGCGATTTGATCTGCTCCTTTACCTGGGCAAAATTCCGGTTCAGTTCCCGCAGGCGAATGACGTCGTTATTGACTACTGCCACGATCCTGTCTACAACCTGCCGGGCCTGCGTTATCCTTCCTC
>JAGXLE010000237.1 GCA_018334855.1 Desulfobacterales bacterium
CAATTAAAGGTCCCGGAATATAAATGACCACTGGCTTTTCCCCCATAAACCGTTTCTACGACAATATTCTGTTTGCCCGCCCGGTTGCAGTGCTGGTATCTCTTTTTATCCTCCTTGGCATTCTTGGCTTTTATGCCGTAAATTTCCAGATAGAGGCCTCGCCCGATACCCTGATCCGGCAGGAGAACAAGGATTACCTGTATTATCAGAAAATTATCGAAAGATTCGGATTCGAGGATTTTCTGATGATTGCATATACGCCGGATTCGGGAGACCTGCTTTCAGAGACTGTGCTTTCAAGAATTGAGAAGCTGGGCAAAGAGATAGAGGAACTGGACGGAGTTTCTTCTGTGACGACTCTGCTTGACGTGCCTCTTCTGGAAAGTCCGCCCATGCCGATTTCCGAGCTGGTGGAAAACCTCCGCACCCTGTCTTCGCCAGGCGTGGATATGGAGTTGGCCAGAAAAGAACTTGCCACCAGCCCCCTTTACCGAAACCTGCTGGTCAGCCCGGATCTTGCCACCACCGCCCTTCAGATCAACCTGGAAAGCCTTCCCGGCTATGAAAAACTCTGGGACAGAAGACAGAGGCTTCGGGAGAAAGCAGCAGGCAAGGGCCTTTCCCCCGGAGAAAAAGCCGAGCTCAAAACCGTGGCAGCAGAAATGGGCAGGCTGTGGAAGGAAATGGAAGAAAGGCGTTCCGGGATCATCAAAGAAACCCGGGCCGTGATGGAAAAATACGAGGACAACGCGGATCTGTTTCTCGGCGGCGTTTCCATGATAGCAAACGACCTGATGAAGTTTATCAAAAACGATTTAAGGATTTACGGAGGAGGGGTCGTTATCTTTCTGGCCCTTGTGCTCGGCCTGGTTTTCAGAAGGGTGCGGTGGGTGGCCCTCCCGCTTGCCAGCTGTGCGCTTGCTGCTCTGGCCATGACAGGGCTGCTGGGACTGTTTGGCTGGAAAGTAACGGTGGTTTCCTCCAATTTCATATCCCTGCAGCTCATTATTACCATGGCAATATCGATTCACCTGGTGGTCCGTTACCGGGAGCTGAGTATAAAAGATCCGGACAGGTCCCACAGGGATCTGACCCGGCAGACGGTCATGGACATGAAGATTCCGTGTTTTTATGCGGTGCTGACGACTATAGCGGGTTTCGGCTCCCTGATATTTGCAGATATAAAGCCGGTTCAGACATTTGGATGGATGATGGCCGCAGGCATACTGGTATCTCTTGTGGTGACTTTTGTTTTTTTCCCGGCCGCCCTGGTTCTCATGAAAAAACCCCCGCCTCCAAGCGGTGGCTTGTCAAAACTTCCCCTGCCCGGGGCGCTTTCCTCATTTACCGAGGCGCACGGCCGGCTGGTGCTGGTGCTTGGTGCAGTTGTTTTGATATTAAGTGTTGCCGGGATCTTTCGTCTGAGAGTGGAAAACGCGTTTATAAATTATTTCAAGTCCTCCACGGAAATCTACCAGGGAATGAAAGTCATTGACCGGAAGCTGGGAGGCACCACGCCCCTTGACGTGATAATAGATTTTGACGGCGCCGGCGGGCAAGACAATGAGCCAGGAATGCAAGCATCTGCCGGCGGCGAATCAAATAGCGGCGAAGATGAAGGATTCGGCGCATTTTCTGAATTTGAAGACAAGTCCGATTCAGGCAAGTACTGGTTTACCCCGCACCGGCTTTCCAGGATAGAGGCGGCACACGACTATATAAATGGTCTGGAGCATACCGGAAAGGTGCTCTCCCTTGCCACCCTGAAGAAAGTCGCAGAGCGTATCACCGGCAGGCCGCTTGACAGTTTTGAATTATCACTGCTTTTCAACGAGTTTCCGGAAGAATACCGCAGTATGCTCATCAAGCCGTTTGCCTCGCCCGAGCACGATCAGGCCAGGATAAGCGTGAGGATAATAGATTCTGATCCCGGTCTTCAAAGAGAGGCCCTGCTGGATAAAGTCGGCCGCGGGCTGACCGGGAAATCCGGTTTTGAGCCTGAAAACGTTCATCTGACAGGAATGCTGGTTTTATACAACGATGTTTTGCAAAGCCTTTTCGATTCCCAGATAAAAACCCTGGGACTGGTGCTTCTGGCACTGATGGCGATGTTTTTAATACTGTTTCGTTCCGTGAAGGTTTCGTTTATAGCCCTTTTTCCCAACCTGCTGGCCACCGGCGCGGTTCTGGGAACAATGGGCTGGATAGGAATTCCGCTCGATATTATGACAATAACCATTGCCTCGATCAGCATGGGAATAGCGGTAGACGACACTATTCATTACATCCACCGTTTCAGAAGGGAAATAGAGGCAGACCGAAGCTATATTCCGGCCATGCACCGCTGCCACGGAAGCATCGGCTATGCAATGTATTACACATCCATTGCCATTATTATCGGATTTTCAATACTTGCAACCTCCAATTTTATCCCGACAATTATTTTCGGGCTGTTTACGGGCCTTGCCATGTTAATAGCCCTGGTAGCCGCATTGACGCTTCTGCCTCAGCTGATCGTATGGCTAAAACCTTTCGGTCCGGAGAGCGGGACGCCTCAGCGTTGATATGTATCCGTTTGCCGCAAAGATCTGAAAACTGTAATTTTGACTAATCTCACACCGGTATTTATGTTTTTTATACAGCAATATTTGACAGCTTCGTAAAATTTTTACAACTTGATTCCTTCCAGACAGGCAGTTATCCATGACCGTTTCTGACACAGTTGTCCAGCATCCGGCGCCGGGAGCCCGGCACCTGGCTTTCCGGGGAGATGTATTTACCATGCGCCTCCGCATTTCCGGCGGGCAAAGCGGGACCGCCTGGGTGCGCACCAATATCGGCCGGGCGCACACGGCAAGACAGGAGATTATCCGACAGGTGGAGCAAAGCGAGGCCCTTCTTCATCAGGACTGGTCAGATATTGCCATGGTACCGGCGGGTGATTCAGAGTTTGAGGTTTGCCTGCCGCTGTGCGAGGTAGGTCATTTTGAGGCCAAGGCCTATTTTCTTCCCGATGAAACCGGCCGTCCGGTGTGGCCTCCGGGTTCCAATATTGTGATCAACGTGGAGCCGGCCGAAACGGTCTGTGGAAATATTATATATAACGCT
>JAGXLE010000238.1 GCA_018334855.1 Desulfobacterales bacterium
CACAAATCAAGGTTTGACCCCTTTTGCTCTTTTGCTAATGGCTTGACATTGAAGGCCGGCTCCGTCATAAATATTTTTATAAGGATAACTTTTTAATTTCCGGGATAAATCAGGGGAAACGATGAAATTTAAAATAATCATAAAGCCGGATACTGAAGACGGCGGCTATAATGCCAGTTGTCCGGCCCTGCCCGGCTGTCATTCGCAAGGCGATACCATTGACGAAGCCACTGCAAACATTCAGGAAGCAATCCAGGGCTGCCTTGAAGTCCTGAATGAGCGAGCCAAGCCAACCAGCCCGGATGAGCAAGTCTTGGAGGTCGCTGTTTAAAATGCCCGGGCTGGGCTGCTATAAAGGACAAGACGTGGTGCGGGCATTCCGGAACGCCGGCTGGACGATAGCCAGACAAAAAGGCAGCCATGTCATTATGGAGAAGCCGGGACAGGAGGCGACACTTGCCATTCCTGTTCATAAAGGCAGAGATGTCAAAAGAGGAACGCTGCGCAGCTTGATCAAAGATGCCGGAATGACCATTGAAGATTTCATCAAGAATTTGCCGTAAAGTGCCGTAAACGAATTCCGGGGACACGATCCGAATTCCAATTCGGGGACACGATCCGAATTTGGGGCAGAGCAGAGGGCAGGCAGGCCAGCCCTCATCAATGACTTTGCGGTTAAGCGTTAAATATTAAAAGAATCCCACCTTTCCCGGAAACCCTGCTCAACCAAGTTATCGTCATCCCTTTTTTCAACCCCCTAAAGCCAGCGAAATTAAATTTCCGGAATTACGCACGTTGACAAGTTTAAAAACATAATTTAGAATTGTTGAAAATTTCAACAAAAGGAGCCCAAAATGGCTACAGTCAATTTCAGTGTACCCGAGGAAGTGAAAAGAAAATTTAACGCCGTCTTTGCCGGCAAAAACAAGAGCGCAGTAATAGCCGATCTCATGATGCGCGCCGTGGAAGAAGAACAAAAACGCAGAAAAAGAGCCCAGGCGGTGGATCGCTTATTGGAAAGACGAAACTGCAAAAAGCCGGCCTCTCTTGACGAGATTCGCTCGGCCCGGGAGGAACTGCGCTCTTGAAAAAACTTGTACTGGACGCAAGTGTAATAATAAAATGGCTGTTACCTGACGTTGATCAGGAAGAAGATACGAAAACGGCTCTTGATATTCTCCAAAATATCAAAGAATCCGAAATCAGTATCAATCAGCCGGTGCACTGGCTTGCAGAGGCCGCTGCAGTGGCGGTTCGGCTGACCCCTGAGACAGCGCGGAAGGATATTGCCGATTTATGCGAAATGGATTTTGACATAATTGACAACCTTGAAGTCTACCTGCTGGCATGTGACTTATCCGCAAAACTGAACCACCATATGTTTGACACCCTCTATCATGCCGTGGCGCTTCATTTAAGTAATACGGTATTGGTAACCGCCGACCGGAAGTATTATAAAAAGGCCTCGCCATTCGGAAAAATTGTTCTTTTGGAGCAATTTAAATCGTTTCGGGGACGTTCATAAAATTATAAATTTCCGGGACATCATTAGGGAGCAGTTGACATTTACACGAAATTCGTGTAAATTTATAAAAACATATAAAATCAAACCAGGAGCCTAGCTGAAAATGAAAAAAAATATTACGCTGGTAGCTGAAAAAGAACTTATTGAAAAGGCACGGGAAAAAGCCAGGCAAGAAAAATTTTCCCTGAATGCGCTTTTCCAGGACTGGCTGAAACAGTATGTAGGGCAGGAAAATGCCGGAGCCGACTATGACCAGCTTATGGCAAAGCTTTCATATGCAGCAGCAGGAAGAAAGTTTGACAGGGACGAGCTGAATGAAAGATAAATTTTTTATCGACACCAACATATTTGTATATTCATTTGCCCCGGAAGAAAAAGAAAAGCAACGGATCTCCAAAGAGATCATAAGAGAAGCCTTATCCGGTAACAACGGTCTCATCAGCTTCCAGGTAATACAAGAATTCATCAACGCTTCAGTTCGGAAATTTGCCCGGCCGCTTTCTTATCAGGACTGTGAAAAATATCTGGAACATGTACTTGCACCGCTATGCACTGTATTTCCCAGCCTGTCCTTCTATAGAAAATCTCTGGAATGCATGCGTTCATGGAAATACTCCTGGTATGATTCCCTTATAATCGCAGCCGCTTTCAAATCGAAATGCGGAATTCTTTATTCAGAAGATTTTCAGCATGGACAGCAATTAGAGGACTTGAAAATCATAAATCCGTTCATAGAGGAAGGAGAAACCCCCTGATTCCGGGAACAAGGCGACATTTTCGCACTCCTTTATTTGGGAATTCCGGTGGAATTCCGGTGACACAATACAGAATACTCTTGAAATCCATCCCGTCCTGGGGCATGATCTGATCATGGCACGTTTATCCCGAATCGTTATACCCGGCTACCCTCATCATGTGACCCAGCGGGGCAACCGCCGTCAGAATACCTTTTTCGGGGATGCGGATTACCGGCAGTATATCCGCCTGATGGCGGAATGGTGCGAGAAGCTCGGCGTACAAATATGGGCTTATTGCCTCATGCCCAATCATGTCCATCTCATAGCGGTTCCAGACGATGAATCAGGACTGGCAAAGGCCATTGGAGAGGCGCACCGGCGCTATACCCGCTACATCAATTTCCGCGAGGGATGGCGGGGCTATCTCTGGCAGGGTCGTTTTGCTTCCTATGCCATGGACCAGCACTATCTCATCGCAACCGCCCGGTATGTTGAACTAAACCCGGTAAGGGCCGGAATAGCTAAATATCCGAAGGATTATTCATGGAGCAGCGCCAGAGCCCACCTGTCAAATCAGGATGACGAGCTGGTCAAAGCAGCACCGTTGCTTAACATCATCCAAAACTGGGAACGATTTCTGGCTTCCGGGATGCCGGCCGAGGATGAAGACGGCATCAAACGGCACAGCAAAACGGGACGCCCACTGGGAGACGATCTTTTCCTTGAAACCATCGAGAAACTGTCAGGCCGGGAGGTCCGGCCCCGAAAACCTGGCCCGAAGCCAAAAAAATAAGTATTGGTCCCCGGAATATGGAAAAAAATAAGTATTGT
>JAGXLE010000239.1 GCA_018334855.1 Desulfobacterales bacterium
GAAGAGAGTGATCTACAGCTTTGCAATCGTGGTCATAGGAGGTGTCGGAAGCTTTAAGGGGACTTTTATCGCCTCAATCATAGTCGGAGAGATCTATGCCTTCGGCGGCGCATTTTTCCCGCAATTTTCAATGGCGCTGATATTTATTCTGCTGGTGGGCTTTCTCATGACACTTCCCCGCGGGCTTTTCGGCAGGGAGGTCGAGCAGGCCCATGTTCCGCTGGCCCCTTACATAGAAGATATAACCGAGCTTTTTAAAAAATTTTCGCCGGTATTGTTTTCCAGGACCGCCTGGAGCCTGCTGCTTCTGCTCTTTATCGCGGTGCCGCTCGTCATGCCCATGTACTGGACTTATCTGTTTACGGAAATGCTTAACATGGCCCTGTTTGCCATAGCCTTCAACCTGCTGCTGGGCTTTACCGGGCTTTTATCCTTCGGCCAGGCCTCCATATATTCAATAGGCTCCTACACGCTGGCGCTTCTGATGATGGAGCTAAACGTCTCCTGGATGCTGGCATTTCCGGCAAGCATACTGCTGTGCACTGCTGTGGCGGTGATCGTGGGCCTCTGCGTGATTCACCGAAGCGAGATTTACTTTGCCATGCTGACACTGGCTTTTGCCCAGCTTTTCTACACCATAATTTACAAGTGGACCCGGGTTACAGGCGGGGCCGACGGCATAAGCGGAATTCCTTCGCCGGAAATGCAGATCGCCGGCTTTGACTTTGCCATCCGCTACCCGGTTGAAACCTATTATTTCTTTTTGTGCTTCGTGGTGGTGTGCATCTACATAGTCAAAAGGATAATCGGCTCGCCGTTTGGGCAGATATTAAAGGCGATACGCGAAAACCCGAATCGTACGGAATTTCTGGGAATGAACCCCAAGAAATACAAGCTGATCGCTTTTGTTGTTGCGGGATTTTTTACCGGGATATGCGGCGCCCTGGCAGCCCCGCTGGCCGGGACCATTGATCCTTCAATCGCCCACTGGTCCAAATCCGCCGAGCCGGTTTTTATGACGCTTATAGGCGGGATCAACACCCTTCTGGGCCCGGCAGTGGGGGCATTTATCTACTATACCCTGATCAGCTTCATAGGCTCGATAACCGAATACTGGCAGCTTTTTATGGGCAGTGTTCTGATAGCCTTTGTCATGCTGTTTCCCATGGGAATACTGGGCTATTTAAAGAAAATGATATATTCCGTGTTTCAGAAAACAGAGATTTTATAACAATGATGCCGAAAAAAAGTTCTGCGCAAAAGGAGGCCCATGAATCTGCTTGATCTCAGGAATGTTTCAAAGCTTTTCGGGCGGATGGCCGCCCTGTCAGATATTACCTGCGGCGTAAAGGAAAATGACCTGCTGGCGGTCATCGGACCCAATGGGGCGGGCAAAACCACTTTTTTCAACGTGATAACGGGAAAATTTAAGCCCACCGAGGGAGAAGTGCTGTTTAAAGAAGAGCGCATCAGCGGCCTTCCCCCGCACAAGATTGTCCAGAAAGGAATCAGCCGGTCGTTTCAGATCGTAAACCTGTATCCCGATCTTACGGTGTTTGAAAACGTGCGCATCGGGGTGCTGGCCCACAACCGCTTGGATCTGAGCCTGTTTAAGGCGGTCGGACGCATAGGAAAGGTAAACGACGAGGTAAACCGGATACTCGACCTGGTACATTTAAAAGACAAGGCCGGCAACGTGGCAACAAATCTTTCCCACGGGGATCAGAAATGCCTGGAAATGGGCATAGCCTTAACCAGGCATCCGCAGCTTCTTCTTTTAGACGAGCCCACCGCCGGCATGAGCCCGGAGGAAACAGGGCAGACCGTGGAGCTTATCCGCGATGTCTGGCAGAAAACAGGCACGACAATCATCTTTACGGAACACGATCTTAACGTGGTTTTCTCCATTTCCACGCGCATTATGGTACTACAGCTCGGCCAGCTCATAGCCGAAGGCGGCCCCAAGGAAATCCGAGCAAATGAAAAAGTGCGAAAAGCCTATCTGGGAGAGGAATAATGTCGATACTTGAACTGGAAAACGTCCACAGCTACTACGGCAAAAGCCACATCCTCTTTGACCTGTCCTTATACGTGGAAAAAGGCGAAGTCGTGGGGCTTATAGGCAGAAACGGCGCGGGCAAAACCACCACATTAAAAAGCATCATCGGCATTGTTCCCCCGCGTTCAGGGAAAGTAAAGTTTAACGGAGAAAATATTGCCAGGCAGCCTTCCTTTAAAATAGCAAGGAAGGGCCTTGGATACGTGCCCGAAGACCGGAGGGTATTTTCCGACCTGACGGTTTACGAAAACCTGGAGATCATGACTACTCTCAATAAGGGCCGATCAAGCAAATGGACCATAGAAAGGATTTTTGATACCTTTCCGCGGCTCGGGGACCTGCGGGGGATGTCGGGCATGGGACTGTCGGGCGGTGAGCAGCAGATGCTCACCATAGCCAGGAGCCTTATGGCCAATCCCGAACTGCTGCTGTTAGATGAGCCCACCGAAGGCCTGGCCCCGATGATCATCCAGGAAATCCAGAAACTGATACGCTCCCTGAGACAGGATGTAACAATCCTGCTTGCCGAACAGAACCTTACTTTTGTCCTCGAGCTCATTGACAGGGGGCTGATTATCGATCAGGGCCGGATAGTTTATTCGGGTACGCCGGAGGAACTGAGAAACAATGCCGAAATAAAGGAGAAATACCTAGGCATTTAAATCCTGATGGCTTCGCAAAAAGTCCAATATCTGCGTTGCGCTGCATCCCTGCGGAATTTCACGTACGATAAAGTACGCTGCATTCCTCGGGATTTGCGCGCCTTGATCTTGAACTTTTTGCTTTGCCATCTAAAAATTGTTTTTTTACGAGATCGTCAAATCCTGCAGAAAGCTTAAAAGGAGGATGCCATGTACGGCTGGACAGGAACGGTGCTCTGGGTTGACCTGACCCGGGGACAGGTTGAAAACAGGCAGCTTGACCCTGAAACCGCAAAAAAATTTATCGGCGGCAGGGGGCTCGGGGTGCATTACCTGCGCCAGCACCTGCGCCCCGACTGCGATCCGCTCTCTTCG
>JAGXLE010000240.1 GCA_018334855.1 Desulfobacterales bacterium
GGGTATTTCGCGATTTCTGCCCCGCGGCATTACCGGGCTCGGATACTGGTACGCGCTTCTGCCGGTCCACTGCTGGCTGTTCAAAGGCATGCTGCGCGCCGTGGCCCGGCGCACCGGCACTCCGGTCCTGGAAGAGGTCCACAGGATTCCCGTGGAGGATCCCGTGGTCTGCCGGTTGTGATCTCCGGGGGGCAGAAGAAGGAATTTGTCCTTGATTGTAAGAGCCGCCCAATGCGCAAGGGTTTTCCATCCGACCCGGATAGTGAGGCTATGGGACCAGCCGAAGCGGAACAAAGCAGTGCCCCGAACCCCACGAAAAATGGGTTATTCAAAGGCCCGGAAAAACCCTGCGTAATCAAACATTTGCCAAAGGAGAAACCCCATGAAAGTTCATCTCAAATGCTTTGCCACCCTGGCCGAGGGAGATGTCTGCGATTTTCGCGACAGTGTTCAAAACGAAATCATTGAGGGCGAAACAGTCAATGCTCTCGTTGAACGGCTCGGGCTCCCCAAGAAAGATGTCAAGATCATCTTTGTCAACAACAAGGTGGCCGCTTTCGACACGGTCCTTAAGGACGGCGATCAGGTAGCCCTATCCCCGCCTGTGGGCGGAATGTAGGGCCTACAAATAGACTTCAGATCTGATTCGTGGGCATAGCGCCTGAACGAAGCATATACAGGGGCTATCTGAAAATCACCACGGTTGGGAGGCGTGCGACGGAAGCACCCCTCAGCTCATAGGGGAACGCCTCAGGGGATTTCTGCCGGTTTTTGCGTGTTTTACCGGACTCGTTATTTTTCCTCCTGAAAAGCGCCCATTTCCAAAAAGTTTTCAACAATCCTGCGCGCTTCAATCGTCTGGACCTGCCTTATCAATCCATACAATCTCCGGCAATCGTTGATGGACAGCTTTTTGACCATCCGGATACAGACTTTTTCATCCCTCATGTGAAAAAACATTTTGCCGTTCTCTGTGTTTTCTTCTTTATGAATAATTTTGGAATAGATGATCGACCGCGCGGCCAGGCGTGTTTCCTGCTCAATGTCTGCCTTTCGGGGGTGGAAAATATAAAACAGTGTCAATTGGTCGCCCGGGCTGTAAAGGTGCTGACGCGGCCCGGCGTCTTTTGCTACCAGGCGGTCCAGAAAAACCGGCTTCACCCGGTGGGAATGGGACAAAAGCTTACGGAGTTCCCGCCATAGAAAAAAATGGATAATGCCGGCCTCCACATAGATAGAAGCGTATGGATCGGCCTGCCGCGCAATCTCCTGGGCGCGCAGGGAATCCCGCAGCCGGAAGCGTGCGGCGTCTGCTCTGGCAAATTGCCTGACGGCATCCACGACTGCGTCAAAGGAACCGGCTGCCGCTGTTTTATAAAAATTTAAGAGTGCACCGGTGGCCTGCCGTTCTGATTTATAGACATAATATGGCAGGCTATTGGGATTCAGATCATCCGGCGTATTGCCCTGGGCAAAAAAATCGTGGATGGAGAGCAGGGCCTTGTAAAACGGTTCCACCTGAATCAATTGCTTGCCCGCGGCATGAAGCTGTTTTTCCAGGTCGCACATCTGCCGGCTGAACGCGGGGTATTCCAGGTCCAGCGGCATCAGGTAATCAGTCACGCTGATGGCGCCGGTGAGCATTTTTTCAAAGTCCGTCTCCGGCGGTTCTTCCAGAAAAATCGCTTCATGTCTTTCCATGAGTTCGGCGGTCTTTGCAACCATTTCCGGGCGGTGAATGGAAAAACCGACATTGATGTGCTTCATTTTTTTAAGCTCCAGGGAAACAGCTTTCAATCTCCGTTGCTGGACTTTTAAGATGGTTGTGCTCCGGCTGTGCAGCCGGCATGGCCCCTCCTTAAAGTGATTCCAGATTTTTCTTGTAAATAGCGGCCTGGGCCAGGATTTTTTCTTTTTCCATATCCGGTTTCTTGTCCCAGGTGCGGTACATCATGCCGACACGCGGATTTTTTTCAAGAAGGGGCCGGTGGCGGTGGTGAAAATCCCAGAATAGGCTGTTGTAGGGGCACGCGCCTTCCCCGTGCTGCTTTTTGTATTGATACTTGCAATGCTGGCAGTAGTCGCTCATTTTATTTATATAATTTGCAGATGAAACATAGGGCTTGGTAGCAATCAGGCCACCGTCCGCATACTGGCTCATCCCACGGGTGTTGGGTTTTTCCACCCACTCCATCGCATCAATATATACCCCTAAGTACCAGGCATCCACATCATCCGGGGCAATACCGGCCAAAAGGGCGAAATTGCCCGTTACCATGAGTCGCTGAATGTGATGGGCATAGGCGGTTTGAAGAGACTGTTTTATCGCCATGTGCATGCAGTTCATTTCCGTATCCGCGTCCCAGAAATAATGGGGCAGTTTTTCGGCGTGGGAGAAGAAATTCATTTTTTCAAATTGCGGCATCAGCACCCAGTAAATACCCCGCATGTATTCCCGCCATCCCAGGATCTGCCTTACAAAACCTTCCACCTGCGCGATACCCAAACGATCCGGATGGTTTTCCCAATGGGTGAGCACGGCATTGATCACTTCAACGGGGCTCAGCATTTTGGTATTTAGGGCAAATGACAGCCGGGAATGAAAAAGGGACCCGCTGTTGACGGTCATGGCATCCTGATATGTTCCGAACCACGGCAGGCAGTTATGGACAAAATAACTCATCAAGTCAAGGGCCTGGGATCTGTTCACAGGCCATATGAGTTTGTTTTCATTCAATTCTCCAAAATAGGAAATCTTATGGCGATCGATCATTTCACGGATATCTGAAACATCATTTTCAAACAGGCGCGGAGACGGAATGGGAGTTTTTTTATCATAGGGCTGTCTGTTTGCCGCGTCAAAGTTCCACTTACCGCCTTCGGGTTTTTGGTTGTCCATGAGGACGTGATGTTTTTTTCTCATGAAGCGATAGAATGACTCCATAAGATACTGTTTTTTAGTTTTAAAAAAATGATACACCGCATTTCGGGGCGTATAAAAATGTTCGGTGTCATATGAATGGACGCGGATATGCAGGTTGCTGGTTATTTTTTGAATTTGC
>JAGXLE010000018.1 GCA_018334855.1 Desulfobacterales bacterium
AGAAAATCCTGGGCAAAAAGGCGGAAAAGGTGCTCACCCCGGTCTCCGAGTACACCGGCCAGCCCGAGACCCAGGGCGGCCTGGTCAAGACCCTGGACTTTAAAATCTATCTCGGCCTGCTCACAGAATCCTACAACCCGGAGCACCAAAAAGACTTGAAGCGCACCAATGCCGTGCCCATAGATATGGTGGTGGCCAACCTCTACCCGTTCCAGCAGACCATCGAGTCCGCGGATGTCACCCCGGAAAAGGCCCGGGGCAATATCGATATCGGCGGGCCCTGCATGATCCGGGCGGCTGCCAAGAACTTCATCCGCGTGGCATCCGTGGTGGACCCGGCCGATTATCCCATGCTGCTCGAGGAACTCGGATCCGTGGAGAGCATGACCTCGCTGGAAACCCGGGTGAAACTGGCCAAAAAGGCGTTTTTCCACACCGCGGCCTATGATCAGGCCATTGCCAATTACCTGCGGGAAACCTCGTTTACCGACATCCAGCAGGCGTACGAGGAAATCCTGTAGAAAAATCCGAAACAGGAAACAACCTGCAAACAATCCTGATGGAGTAACGGATATGGCCGAAGATCTCAAAAAAATGTACAAGACCATCATGGACGATCATTTTCCGCCGCGCATGGAAATCGCGTTTGTGGATGATGACTCCCGCCAGACCCTGTTTTACGAAAAGGTGGACTGGGTGATCGAGGGCGTGCGCAAAGGCCTGAGATACGGGGAAAATCCGGGCCAGGAAGCCGCCCTGTACAAACTGGTCAACGGCAACCTGGTGCTTGGAGACACCCGGACCCTGGCGCCGGGCAAACACTTGGCCTCGGATGCCGAGCTGCTGCAGTCCGGCAAGCACCCGGGCAAGACCAATCTCACGGATGCGGACAATGCCTTAAACATTCTCCGGTATTTTACAGAAACGCCCTGCGCGGTGATCGTCAAGCACAACAACCCCTGCGGTGCGGCCGTATCCGACACCCTGGCCGATGCTTACGAAAAAGCCTACATGGCCGACCGGGTTGCGTCATTCGGCGGATGCATCGCTGTCAACCGGCCGCTGGACAAAACCACGGCCGAGGCCGTAGCCCGGCAGTACGCGGAAGTAATCGTGGCCCCGGAATACGAGCCGGGCGTGCTTGAGATCCTTGCCCAGCGCAAGAATCTGCGCGTGATAAAGATCGACAACATCGAGCGCCTGCAGACATACGTGGGCGAGCGCGTGGTGGAATTCAAAAGCTTGATGGACGGCGGCATCATCACCCAGTGGTCATTTGTGCCCGAAGCCCGCAGCGATTCGGATTTCAGGCTCGCAGAATGCCAATACAAGGGCGAAACCTACAGGATTAAGCGGCCGCCCACTGCCGGGGAAATGGCGGATATCCGGTTCGGCTGGCTGCTGGAATCCGGCGTGACCTCCAATTCGGTGCTCTTTGTGAAAAACGGGGTATCGGTGGGCATCGGTACCGGCGAGCAGGACCGGGTGGGCGTGGCTGAAATCGCCCGGGACAAGGCCTACAGGAAGCTGGCCGACCGCTTCTGCTTCGAGCAGTTCCGGGTCCCGTACAATGATCTGCGGGATCAGGAACAGAAGGCCGAAATTGACCGGCAGGTCCGGGAGCAAAACGGCGACCTGATCGGGTCGACCATGGTCAGTGACGCGTTTTTCCCGTTTCGCGACGGCGTGGACGTCGGACTGCGCGAAGGGGCCACCGCAGTGGTGCACCCGGGCGGATCGTTGAACGATTACCAGTCCATTGAGGCATGCAACGAGTACAACGCCACCATGGTACTTACCGGCCAGCGCTCATTTAAGCACTAGTGGTTCGCTGCACGGGGACAGATTTTTGCGCTCCTGCGAAATTGCACTTCGTTGCCCTGACGGCGATGCGGAAAAGCGGTTTAAATTCCTGTCCTGAAGAATTTTTTTAGAATAATTCCGGATTGCTTGAGGTGCAATTTATTTTTGTCCGGCAAAGATTATCGGGTTCTGATAAAATTTGAAAACAGAACCGCGTAACCGCTGTCAAATTCGTAGAG
Source organism: Desulfobacterales bacterium (assembly GCA_018334855.1). GTDB lineage: Bacteria > Desulfobacterota > Desulfobacteria > Desulfobacterales > Desulfosalsimonadaceae > Desulfosalsimonas. The sequence goes on from JAGXLE010000018.1 coordinate 2,043, forward strand.
GCTTTTTTCCGGGCGGCGGTATCCGGCAATATTTTTCGGAATTTTGCCTTCGCCCGGATCGCTGTCTGATACGGCCTCTGTAAAGACCAGGGTAAAGCGGCCCGGCTTAAAGATTTCCATAATCTGCTCAATTTTCTGCCGGTAATCTTTCTCTGCCACGTTGGTCTCAAAGCTTGCATATGACCCTTTTTCCTCCGGGGTGACGTGGATGGTTGCGTAATGCTGCCCCGAGATACGGTTCATTGAATAGCCGTAAGGCTCAAATATGAAACTGTCGTTGACCATTTCCGGATAGAGCCGGTTTATGCCCGTGCGCGCCTCAATATCGGCGGATTTTTCCCCGGACTTCGGGATAAAAGCCCTGAGTACGGAAGGGTCAAGGTCGTGCATGAGGATTTCCAGTGTCTCGTCTTCTTCCTCTTCCTGTATTGTTTCCGGGCCTGCGGAGGAGGCGTAGAAAATGTGGACGTGATCGTGGTTGGCAGGGCCGAGCCTGTAGCTTTTGCCCCTGAAGTGCTCTGCAAGCCTGTCCACGTCTGCTTCAAAATCCGAGCTTTGGGCCTGAGGATACATCAGGTTTTTGCGTTCATAGAAGAAAAAGGCGATCCGGTCGCGTCTTATTGTCCGGATCAGTTCCGGCACGGCCTTTACCAGGGTGGTTTTGCCGCAGGTGATCATCAGTACACGGTCCGGCCACACAAAAAGGCTTGATTCCGAGAGCAGGTATGCATCCATGTCTTGCGAGGAAATGCGGCTTACTATCTCTGCACCGCTTGCACGTACAACCGCCCCCCACCTGCCGTCCACATTGGAGCGGAGATCGGCATCAGGTTCGGCAAGTATCATCTCCAGCTTTTTTTCCGGACCTTCAAATTCCATGGCCATATGATTCCTTGTATAGCAACAGTGAAATTCATTGAAATAATACAAATATTATACATAACCCTTTTGCATGCAAGCCTAAATCATAAATCAGTATGATGACGTCTGTGTATGGATTCCTGAGACATCGATTCTGCTTGTGGCGGTTGTACGAGAATGGTTTCGGCCTGTTGCCTGCTTTGTTTTTTTTTGGTTTTGTGCTAAATAAACAAATATGAAAGAATATAAATTTACACCATACTTTGAAAACGAAGTGCTCAGGAAACGCCCTTATTTAAAAAAGCAATGGTGTGTAAAGGTACTTGAAAATCCAGAAAAACAGGAACTTCAGGAGCGTAATCGTTACCGTTTCTGGGGAAAGATCGATGAATTGGAGGGCAGATATTTACGCGTGGTTACCCTGGCAGATAAAACCACGATACATAATGCCTTCCCTGACCGGGGGTTTAAGCCATGAAGCTGAATTATTATAAAGATACGGATTCTTTATATATCGATTTGTCGTCAAAGCCCAGTGCGGAAAGCAAAGTTGTTTCCGAAGGAGTGGTTTTGGATTATGACGCTGAAGGGAATCTGGCTGGCATTGATATTGACAATGCAAGCAGTAAGCTGGATTTGAATGAAATTAATATCAGCAAATTGCCGGTACACATGCAGAGGATATCTGCTTAATCCAGATTTACAATGTTTGACAGTCATTGATCAAGTCAGGGAAAGGATAACGGGTGCAGATTCGATTCTACGGAGCGGTACGGGAAGTCACAGGGTCTATGCACATGCTGGAAACCGAAGAAGACCGGATTCTGCTTGACTGCGGAATGTTTCAGGGCCGGCGCAAAGAGGCGGACCGGAAAAACCGGGTTATGCCGTTTGATCCTTCGATTATTGCCAACATGGTGCTCTCTCACGCACATATTGATCATTCGGGACGGATTCCGCTTCTTATAAACAGGGGTTTTACAGGGCAGGTATTCTGTACCCGTGCTACTGCCGATGCCTGCGGATACTTGCTGCCCGACTGCGCTCATATACAGGAATCAGACGCTGACTACCTCAATTACAAGCGCGTGCGTGAATCAGTGGCGGATCTGACCGGCAAAAGCAGGGAGGAGATTAAAAGAAAGCTCAAGCAAAACGGGCGAACCGACCCCGAGGCTGTAGAAAGATACATAAACCGCTATGGGCTTGAAAAGATCGAGCCGCTGTATACCTCCGAAAATGCGGAACAGGCGCTTGCCCATTTTGCAGGCCAGCCCTATAAAAGTCCGGTGACCGTCGGCAGGGGCATGGAATGCGTGTTCTACGATGCCGGACATATTCTGGGTTCTGCAATAACCATGATCCGTGCAAAGGACCAGGGACATACCTTAAATATCTGTTATACCGGCGATATCGGCCGGTTTGACAAGCCCATCATATGCGACCCCGAGCTGCGGTTCGAAGAAGAGGACCGCGATGTTGACCTGATGCTCATGGAAAGCACCTACGGCGACCGTATCCATGATCCTGTACAGGACATGACCCCCCAACTGAAACAGATTATAACCGAGACAGTCGAGCGCGGCGGAACCCTGCTGATACCGGCCTTTGCCTTCGGCCGCACCCAGGAGCTCCTCTATGCCATCCACGATCTCTATAACGACAACGAGGTGCCAAAAGTCCCCATTTACGTGGACAGCCCTCTTGCCACCAGGATTACCAGGGTCTACGGCGAACATCCGGAGGTTTATGACAGGCAGACCCACAGGGATTTTTTAAAGGATGGAATGAACCCCTTCATGTTCGACCATCTTCATTTCACCGAGTCGGTAGAGGATTCCATGGCTCTTATGCGTGAAGAAAAGCCCCATATAGTACTTTCGGCCTCGGGAATGTGTGAAGGCGGCCGGATACTGCATCATCTGCGCTATAAGATACACAATGAAAAAAACACCATTCTTATAGTGGGCTACATGGCCGCCCATACCCTGGGCCGCAGGCTGCTGGAGAAGGGCCTGGAATACGAGGAAAACGGCCGTAAGGGAGAGCCGCCCATGATGCGGTTTATGAACAAGGAGTATCCGTTAAAGGCAAGGCTTAAAAGCCTGGAGGGATTTTCCGCGCATGCGGACAGAAACGAGATGCTCAGATTTCTCAGGGAATCCAATCTCAGGGTAAAGCAAATCGCCCTGGTCCACGGGGAAGAAGACCAGATGGACTCTTTTGCCCAAACCCTGAAGGCAGAAGGCTATAAGGTGCTTGTGCCCAGGGCGGGCGAGAGCCTGAGAATTCGCGGTTAGCAGTTTTGCGGGGAAAAGCTGAGATGATATGGGGATCATCAGTCCTTTTTGCGCCGTATTATCTCCTTTGCAGGTATCAGGCCGGTGGCTGCAGCCGAGACTATGTTGCCCGCCACCCCCGGGCCGTCGCCTGCAACAAAAAGGCCGGGCACGTTTGTCTCCAGGGTTTCGGAAGCTTCCACCTGGGTGGCGAAAAACTTGATCTCCGGGGCATAAAGCAGGGTTTCATTATTTGATACCCCGGGAACTACCTGGTTTAGCTTTTCAAGTCCTTCCATGATGTTGGCAAGAATACGTTCGGGAAGCGCCATTGCAATGTCGCCGCAAACCACGTTTTGAAGGGTGGGGCGGATGGTGCTTTTTTTAATGCGCTGCCAGGTGCTGCGCCTGCCCCGCTTTAAATCCCCCATCCGCTGGAGAAGGGGCCTGCCCCCGCCTATAAGGGATGCCAGTCTGCCGATTGACTCGCCGTATGCCTGGTTGTCGGTGATCGGATCCGTGAGCACCACCTTGGAGAGAAACGCGAAATTGGTGTTTTCCGATTTTTGATCCATGTAGGCGTGGCCGTTTACACATACAAAATCGCTGTAGTTTTCCTGGGTTACAAAGCCCCCGCTGTTGGTGCAGAAGGTGCGGGTCTCATCGTCGTACTTGCCTGTCTGGATGAAAAAGGCGGGATCATAGATCACATCGCATAAATCGTCCATGATTTCCCTGTGAACCTCTACGCGCACGCCCACCTCGATGCCCCGGTGATACATGTTTATACCGAAGCGGGCTGCAAGCTCCGAAATCCAGTCCGCCCCTGCGCGCCCCGGAGCAAGGATGACCGATTCTGCAAGGTATTGGCCTTTTTCCGAAACCACCCGGATTCCGCCCTGCTTCTCGGGCACCACGTCGGTTACAGGCTCCAGGGTCCGGATGGTTACTTTTTTTTCCAGGTCAGCCTGCATTTTTTCTATATATTCCGGGAGCCTGTCGCTGCCGAGATGTTTCTGGCGGATGAGCAGGAGGTCTATGCCGTATTTTCTGGCATGCTTGCGAAGATTTCGTGCCTTTTCCATATCCGTGGGGAAAACCGGTCCGCTCATCCCGAAGGCCTCAAAAATGGCCTCGGTCTCATCAATAAGATCCCGGGCCTCGGCAAGCGGCATGAACTGGGTCAGGTCGGTTTTGCCCAGCCTGGCAATAAAGTTTAGCTTTCCGTCGGAAAACAGGCCCGCTCCGCCTATGCCGCACAATACGTCGCAGGGATTGCATTTCGGGCATTCGGCTGTTTCGCTGATCCTGCACCTGCGTTTTTTCGGTGGTTTGCCTTTTTCAAGCAGCAGTATTGTGAGGCCGGAATGTTTTGCCAGGTAGTAGGCGGCAAACAGGCCCGCCGGCCCGCCGCCCACGATTACAACGTCATAATTTTTGCAATTGCCGGCGTTCATGGCCGGTTTCCTGCGTAATTTTTCAGCAATTTTTATTTCCGTCCGGGCACTATCTACTGTTGTGCTTTTTTGCAGATAAGATCCACTGCCGATTCGGCCGAATAATTCTCCATGTCGAGGATCAAATTGTAAAGCGCAGGATCCTGCCAGTCGGCCTTAAAATATTTTTGAATATAGGCCTTTTTTTCGTCTTCGTCGTTTCTGATCATTTTTTCTGCAGCCTGGCGGCTGCATTTGCGGGCCTCCATGGTGTCTTTGACCTTTTGTTCAGGCTCTTTTTTCAAAAGCACGTGAAAGGTCTCCGGCTTTTTCTGGAGGATGCACTGGGCGCCCCAGCCCAGGATTACCGCATTTTCGTTTTTGTATATGTCTTCGACGAGCTTGCGGGTTTTGTCGTAGTAGGTGGTGTCATTAAGACAGCCGTGTTCCCGGTCCACAACTTTCTGGACAATTGAGCAGGTATAGCGGTCCAGGTATCTCATTATGGAAGAGCTGCCCGGTTTTAGAAATGTTTCGGCCTCGTGTTTTGACATGTTCATCTGTTTTGCAACTTCTGCCACCAGCTGGTCGCCAATAAATTCAAATCCGAGTTTTTCAGCAGTTCCGGTTGCCACGCGCTGCCCCCCGGCCATGAATTCGCTGGTAATGGTAATCACTGCCATCTTTTTCTTCTCCTTGTTTTCTTGGCATCCTGTTATGCATCGCGTTGCGATGCCTTTAATCCGGGTTAAAGCCTCACGGAGTTTTTCATTGCAATAATCTGATCCGGTCTCCGGTCCGATCTCCGGCAAAGCATAAAAATTATACTAAGAGTAATCGCCCCGTGCGTCAAACCGCGGGCCAATATATTAAAATTTTACATTTTTTTTGCTTTCATGTCCATTATAAATGGGACTTGAAATCCACTCCACTTTGCCCCACTGTAATATTTTTTTCATTACTATTTAAAATTACATATAAAAATTAAAAACAATTCAGTGTTTTTTTCTTGACAAATGTTTTGCAGCGTGTAGATTTTAAATAAAAGTGGTGCAAAGTGGGTAAAAAGGGAGAGGGATGTTCAGGGGAAGTTCATATCACACTATCGATGCCAAGGGCCGTATCAACATACCCTCACGGTTCAGGGAGCTGATCCGGAATAACGGGGGAAACGGCCTTGTGGTATCCGGTCCCGGTCTCGATGAAAAAGGCCTGGTCGCCTATCCCTATAAAAGCTGGGAGAAGGTGGAGGAGAAAATTCTGCAAATGGCTGAAAAAAGTCCGGCCATGCGCAGGTTCAGGCGTATTTTCATCGGTGAGTCATCCGAGTGCCCCATTGATAAGCAGGGCCGTATCCTTCTTCCGCAGTCTTTGAGAGATTATGCAAGCCTTGAAAAAGATATCGTGTTGGTCGGCGTTCTTGATCATTTTGAGATCTGGTCTCTGGAAAACTGGAATGAGGAGAAGCGCAGACTGCATGAAGAGGATATGAAAGATGAGGAGGTTTCCAACGAAATTGCCAGACTAGGGCTGTAAACCATGGCTTTTCGACATGTTCCCGTAATGCGCGAGGAAGCGATTCAGTACCTGAATTGCGCGCCCGGAAAACGGGTTGTCGACTCTACGCTCGGCGGCGCCGGGCATGCCATGGCAGTAGTGAAAAAAATTCTCCCCGGCGGATTGTTTATAGGCATTGACCGGGATGCCGGTGCCGTGGAAAATGCACGGAGGCAGCTGGCGGCATATGCCGAAAATGTCCGCCTTGTTCATGATAATTTTGTCAACCTTTCCCATATCCTCTTGCAGCTTGAAATAGACTCTGTTGATGCGATTCTTGCTGATCTGGGGCTTTCTTTCGATCAAATCGAGTCTTCGGGCAGGGGTTTTTCTTTTAGAAAGGATGAGCCCCTCGACATGCGGATGGATACGCAAAATACCGAAACCGCGGCAGACATTGTCAATAAAGCCGGGGTAAAGCGTTTGACCCGGATTTTTAAGGACCTGGGAGAAGAGCGATGGGCGGGCCGTATTTCGAAAAAAATCGGGGAAAAAAGAAAGACATCTCCGATAGAAACCACCGGCCAGCTGGCCGAAATAATACGCGGGGCCATTCCCGGCAAAGAGGCTGCCAGGCGCAGGATACACCCGGCTACCAAGGCGTTTATGGCCCTTCGCATCGAGGTAAACCGCGAACTCGAGGCGCTTGACTCGTTCCTAAATGATGCGGTTGAGCATTTAAAGCCCGGGGGTCGCATATGCGTGATATCGTTTCATTCCCTGGAGGACAGGATCGTTAAGCACAGGTTCAATGAATTTGCGCGCGGCTGCGAGTGTCCGCGGGATTTTCCGGTGTGTGTCTGCGGCAAAAAGCCCGTGCTCAGGGTCCTGACCAGAAAAATACGGCGTCCTTCGCAAGAGGAAACCCTGGAAAATCCTATGTCGCGAAGCGCCAGACTTCGGGCGGCCGAAAAATTGCAGTAGAAGGCCAAAGTTTCATGCGACCGGGAGTATTAAATGACTGCCAACAAAAAATCCACCCAGCCTGTATTGACTCCGAGGAGAATTTCAGCCGGCATCATTCTGGTGCTGGCGCTGGTGGCCGAAGTGTTTTTCGACACCTGGTGCGGGGTGCAATGCAGGCGGACGGGCTATGAGATTGTAGAGGCACAGTCCCGGCAGGAAGAGCTTTTAGAGACCCGCAAGAAACTGCGGATTGAACGGGGACGGCTTAAGTCACCTCAGATTCTGGGGGCGCGGGCCAGGGATGAGCTGGGCCTTATCACCCCGAAACCGGAACAGATAGTTATTATACGGCAATGAATGTCAATGAAAAGGAAAAAAAGCGGATCGCCAGGCGAAATCGCCGTATTTTTCTGGTCTGCTGCGTGTTTACACTGTGTTACCTGGTTATTGCCTGCAAGGCTTTTTACTTGCAGGTGTTTGAAGAGGAGAGCCTTTCCAGGAAAGCTTCCGGGGAATACAGCCGCTTGGTTACGCAGCGTGAAAAGCGGGGAACCATATATGATGTAAAATCAAGGGAGCTTGCTGTAAGTACCGGGGTGGTATCGGTCGGCGCCCATCCGGACAAGATAAGCAAGCCTGCAAGGGCGGCCTCGGTTATGGCCGAAAAACTGGGTCTTGACAGGAAACATTTAATGGAAAAGTTGAACTCGGACAAATCGTTTGTCTGGATTCAGCGCGACGTCTCGCCGGACCGGGCCGAAGCCGTTAAGCGGGAAATCGACTCCGGCCTGGAGCTTATAAACTCTTATTCCCGGGTCTATCCTAACAAAACCCTGGCTGCGCAGGTGCTCGGCTTTACCGGAGTCGACGGCCACGGTCTTGAAGGGCTTGAATACTATTATGATGATTATCTCAGGGGGGATGTCAGGCAATGGAAAATTGTCAGGGATGCCATGGGGCGGATTTTTAACAAATCCGCCCCCGAGGAGCCGGGGCAGGAAGGCAAAAACCTCATACTGACCATGGACTCAAATATTCAGTACATAACAGAAAAAGCATTAAAAAAGGCGGTATTGCGCTTTAATGCAGAATCGGGCATGGCCATGGTTATGGTGCCCCAGACAGGTGCTGTCCGGGCAATTGCACATTACCCGACATTCAATCCAAACGCTTTTTCCGAGTTCCCCAGAAAAACCTGGCGCAACAGGGCGATCACCGATTCCTTTGAGCCCGGCTCCACCTTTAAAATTTTTCTGGCCGCCGCGGCCCTCGAGTCAGGCCTGTACGCACCGACCACCATGGTGGACTGCGAAGGCGGCAGTTATACCATAGACGGAACTACCTTCAACGATACCCACTCTTATGAAGAACTAAGTCTGCTTGAAGTTGTCAAATACTCCAGCAACATCGGCGCGGTCAAAATAGCCGAATCCATCGGTCCGAAAACTCTCTACGACACGCTGCGCGATTTCGGCTTCGGCCGGGAGACAAAAATAGATTGCCCCGGTGAAGCTTCCGGGATTCTCAGGCATTACCGGAGTTGGCGGGAAATCGATAATGCCACCATTGCTTTCGGACAGGGGGTTTCAGTAACTGCTGTTCAGCTTCTGACAGCGGTTTCGGCAATAGCCAACCACGGTTTGCTGATGAAGCCAAGGATTGCAAAAGCGGTAACAAATCCTGACGGAAGCGTATTTAAAAGTTTCGAGCCGGAAATGGTCAGAAGGGTCGTATCTGCCGGCACCGCGGACAAGCTGAAAAACATGATGAGATCTGTCACAGAACCCGACGGAACCGGCCACAAGGCAGCGCCGGAAGGCTATAGTGTCTGCGGTAAAACGGGAACCGCCCAGATACTTAATAAAGACGGCACATACAAAAATTCCGAGTATAATGCGCTATTTGTGGGATTTGTTCCTGCGCGTTCACCGGAGCTGGCGGTGCTGGTTGTTGTAAAGGCCCCCAAGGTCGGCCATTACGGCGGAGAGGTGGCTGCTCCGTCTTTTGCAGAGATTGTGCGCGAATCATTTAATTACATGAACATTGCCCCGGCTGTTGCAGATAAAGCCGGAGACAAGACCCAAGAAGAGG
>JAGXLE010000019.1 GCA_018334855.1 Desulfobacterales bacterium
GCCATCTAAAAAATTGACTTCCAAGGAAACCCAAGGTCGGGATCGGTTTTTGAAGCGACATTGAGCGCTTGCGGTCAGGAGCAAAAAAATTGATCCCGACCGCAGGGTTTCCTTCCTTCAAAAAATCCGCCGCGGCGGTGTAAACAGCTTTTTACGAGACGGGAGACTATCGGTGAGTTTTTCCAGGATGCTGGCCAGGCAGTTGATCAAAACCAAGTTTGCCCATCGGGCCGTGGCTGAAAATGCGGATTTGAGTGTTTTCCGGCAGAAGCCTTCGGGCAGGATGCTTACGGGACTGGGATGCATAGCGTTGAGCTATATCGCGTGCTGGCCGGTTATAGGTGCGCTGAGCGTATTTGCGATATATATCGGCCAGTCGCTCTTGATTGTCATCGGAGGGCCGGTCATCTGGACCGCATGCCATTTTCTGTGCATGTTTGGAGTATATATGGCCGGAGCGGACCATTCAAAAGCGTTTTTAAAATGGGCCATCCGTATATTTGTTGAAAAGCACGTGCCGGAAAAAGTACCGGAGCAGAATTTATCTTCCTGAAACAACAAAAGATATAATTTTTATCCCTTCTTCTGAACACCTTTTCAATTCGATTTTTATGCACCCCATGTACAAGGCCTGTACATGAAATGTCTGAAACAGCGGTTGCCCGGAATGGTGTCGCAAGGTAATCATATAATTTTTTACTGATTTAAATCAAGAAGTTATATGAAGGCAGGAAAAGTCGGCACGATTTTTGTATGTATCTAAAGTGACTTTAGAGAAATAAGCCGCAATTCAGAGAATCAAAAAGGCTTTCTGCTGTCCTTTTCAGAAGGACAGCCCTTTCTGCAATTCTTTCAGCGCTTAAAACTTAAATTTTTAAACATTTAATACTAATCCATTTCTGGAGGTAGTTATGGAAAATACAGCAACAGCCGTGGTTTTTCCCGGACAGGGAGCCCAGCGCCCGGGAATGGGAAAGGATTTTTACGATAACATCGAGATCAGCCGTAAAACATACCAGGAAGCCTCCGACGTACTCGGATGGGATGTAGGGGCATTGTGTTTTTCCGAAGATGAGAGGATGAACCTGACCGAGTTTGCCCAGCCCTGCATCCTTGCCACTGAGATAGCCATGCTGCGGGGGATGCAGGATTTATACGGCTTTTGCCCCGATTATTTCGGAGGCCACAGCCTGGGCGAATATACGGCAATGGTGGCAGCCGGGGCTATTTCGTTTCCAGACGCTCTTAAAATTGTCGAAACCAGGGGCAGTCTGATGCAGGAGGCCTCTCCTCCCGGCCAGGGCGCAATGGCTGCAGTGATCGCAAAAAATATAGATATTGAGCGGATCAGGGAAATTCTCCGGGGGCTGCCGGTGGATATGGCCAATATAAACTCCACCGACCAGGTGGTTATAAGCGGCCGGGCCGACAGCATGGACAGCGCCAGGGAGCGCATCGCCAAAGAAATCGGTGATGAGGAGAATATGAGGTTTGTCCCGCTAAACGTAAGCGCCCCGTTCCACAGCCGATTCATGAATGTGGTCAAGGACAAGTTCCGCGAGGTGTTAACCGCGGTTGCGGCAAGGCTTAATTCAGGCAACGCTGCACGGGTCACCTCCAACTACACGGGCTGGTTTCATTCCGACATGACAGCCAGTATCATAGAGGCGCTCGTAGCACAGTTGAGTGGCTCGGTAAAATGGCGGGACAACATGCAGGCACTGGCTGAAAAGTCCCAGAGAATCTATGAGATCGGGCCGAACCGCCCCCTGAAGAACTTTTTCAGAAGCCTTGATATAAACTGCCGCTCGATCACCACCTTTTCTGCGGCTGAGAGGGAATTTTCAGTATGATGCATTCTGACAGGAACTGGTGGGCCGTCATTGTAGGGGGATCAAGCGGATTCGGCCTGGCGGCTGCAAAAAAGCTTGCCGCACACGGGATAAACGTCTGCATTGTACACCGAGACCGGCGCAGCGCCATGAAGAAAATCGAGCCCGAGTTTGACCAGCTGCGCAAAAGCGGGGCCGGGGTGCTTACTTTTAATCTTGACGGGCTTTCAGACGACGGCCGGACCCGGGTGCTTGACGGACTTGGCGAAAAGCTTGGAAACGAGGGCAGGGTCCGTCTTCTTTTGCACAGCGTAGCATTCGGTAATCTCAAGCTTCTGGGCCCGTACCCGGGATCGGATGTACCGGCCGCGTCCCGCGAAAAAATTGCAGATGAAGCCGGGATTTCAAAAGAGCGGATGAATGAGATCATAAGCAATGCTTTTGCCGAGGGCTATGATGCTTTTTATCCGCTGGTCGACGATGCTTCGGACTACAGCAACAGCCAGTTTCTGGAGTCCGAGGATTTTTCCCGCACCCTTCATGCCATGGGATACAATGTAGTTGAATGGGTGCAGGACATGATAGGCAGAGACTTTTTTGCCGAAGATGCCCGGGTGCTCGGCCTGACCAGCGAGGGAAACAGCGTTGCATGGAAAGGTTATGCGGCCATTTCGGCCGCTAAGGCGGTTCTGGAGTCGGTTTCCAGGGCAATGGCGGTGGAATTCGCCCCTCAGGGAATAAGGTCCAATATTATACAGGCAGGCATTACAGATACCCCGGCGCTGCAGGCCATACCCGGCAGTCACCGGATCCGTGCCCAGGCAGCTCTGCGCAATCCTTTCGGCAGGCTGACAACACCCGAAGATGTGGCAAACGTGATATATCTATTGTGCCTGGATGAGGCGGCATGGATTAACGGTGCGCTGATATGTGCTGACGGCGGTGAGAGGATCGGGTAATACATGATTTATCTGCACGGGCTGGGTCATTTTTACCCGGAAAACGTAATTACCAATAAATTTATCAGCGAGCTTGATATCGGCAGCGATGAGCAGTGGATCATGGAGCGGGTGGGAATTGCCGAGCGCCGTACCTCCCTGAGTCTCGATTATATCAAAAAGACAAAAAACAGCGATCCCAGGGCCGCTTCTGAGGCAAGCATCCATACCCGGGCCGAGGCCGGGGCTGCGGCTGCGGCAATGGCCTTGCAAAGGGCCGGCCTGTCTGCCGGAGATATCGGAATGGTTATTTCCGGAACCTCCACCCCGCATTATACCATTCCCGCAGAAGCCTCGATAATTGCTGCAGAGCTCGGAATAGAGGCGCCCTGTTTTGACATTAATGCGGCATGCTCCACCTTTGTGGTGCAGATGGCGTGTTTAGGACAGATGTCGGCCGGGCACACCCCTAATTTTGTTCTGGTGGTCAACCCTGAAAACTACACCCACGTGGTCGATTATTCAGACCGCCGGGTCGCCCCGCTGTTCGGCGACGGCTGCAGTGCTGCTGTAATTTCAGCAAGCGAGCCCTCAAAAAAGCGATTCGAAGTCTTTGATTACGGTTCCCGCCCGGATTCATGGGAGAAGGTGCGGATTCCCAGGGCCGGCCATTTCAGCCAGGACGGAAGCTATGTACAGCGTTTTGCCATCAGGAAAGCCACCGAAGGCGTGAGGCAGCTCCAGCAGCAGTACCCGGCAGATACGGAAAAGTTTAAATTCGTGGGCCATCAGGCCAACCTGATGATGCTAAATACGGTCTGCCGCAGGTGTGATATTCCGGAATCGCGGCATCTGTATAACGTGGTTGATTTCGGCAACACCGGCTGTTCAAGCGCTCCGGCGGTTTTGAGCCAGAACTGGGACCGTCTTTGTCCGGGTGATCATATCGCCGTGGCTGTTGTCGGCTCGGGACTGACCTGGGGGCATACCCTGCTGAAAATCACCGCAGAGGAATAATTGATGAAATACGAAGAGTTTTTACAGCAGCAAAGCTTTGACCTGCAGGAGCTAATTGCTTTTTCATACGGAAGGCTTATTGACGACCCACCGGAAGGCTTTGACGCCCGGCTGCCGGCGCCGCCTTTTTTAATGGTCGACAGGATTGTCTCCATTGACAGCAACGGCAACAAGGGCGGCATTGTAGCCGAGCAGGACATAAGGCTGGATGCATGGTATTTCCAGTGTCATTTTCCTGATGACCCGGTTCAGCCGGGGTGCTTGGGAGTGGATGCTGTATGGCAGCTGCTGGGTTTTTATGGTGTCTGGCGCGGAGGCATCGGGGCCGGCAGGGCCCTTGGAAGCGAGGAGGTGGTTTTCAACGGCCAGATCAGGCCGCACAACAGTGTTGTCCGCTTTGAAATAGATGTAATAAGATTCAGGGATATGAAAAGCAGCGGATCGAGTATCGTAATGGCAAACGCCTCCATCCTGGCTGACGGAGAAGTCGTGGCAACAATTAAAAAGGCAAGATCCGGAATTTTCAAAGGCATTGCATATAAGAATTACCCCTATCAGGAATGAGTTGTTATTATGTCAGAAACTGGTGATAAAACAGAAAACAAGCCGGTTGCCGTTGTAACAGGCGCTGCCGGCGGAATCGGCGCGGCCTGCTGCAGGGCGCTTTTTGGGAAGGGGTTTGCCGTGGGCATCCATTACCGCAAAAGCCGGGAGCCCGCAGAGGCTCTTCTGTCCGAAATCAACGGGGAAGGCTTTCTTCTGGAAGCCGATCTCGCCTCGGCCGAACAGATCGACGCCATGGTCAACACCATAAAGAAGGAAGCCGGCAGGGTGGACGTCCTTGTAAACAATGCGGGTATGTCTGTAAATGAACCGATCCATTCCATGAAGCTCGATGATTTCGATGCCCAGCGGGTGATGTCCAGGGGCGCCTGGTATCTTACCAAGCGCGTTTTGCGGGTATTTATGATCCGGCGTTCATCCGGCAGGATTATCAATATTTCCAGCGTGGTGGGTCATACAGGAAATGCCGGCCAGATTGCCTATACCATGGAAAAGGCCGCGATGGATGCCATGACCAAGTCGCTTGCAAAAGAGCTTGCCGGAAGAAATATCCTGGTCAATTCGGTGGCTCCGGGCTTTATTGATACTGAGATGACGGGCGAACTTCCGGAAGAAGTGCGCCGGAAGATACTTGACACCGTTTCTCTCGGACGCATGGGCAGAGCCGATGAGGTCGCAGAGGTGGTTGCCTTTCTTGCCGCCGGGGCAAGCTATATCAACGGTAGCGTGATTCATGTAAACGGGGGTATGTACGGTGGCTGATGCGCACATGATTAAGCAGGTTCTTGACATGGTACCCCAGCAGAGGCCGTTTCGTTTTATAGATGATATCGAGAAGGTCGACGATAAAGAAATAAGGGCAGTCTACCGGTTCCGCGAAGATGAATATTTTTATGAAGGTCATTTTCCCGGCTATCCGATTACCCCGGGTGTCATTTTAATAGAAACCATGGCCCAGGCCGGTGTAGTGGCCCTGGGAATTGCGATACTGCTTACCCAGGGAAAGCCGGTTTCTGAAATAAAGAAAATGAAGACGCTGTTTACCTTTGCCGAATCAGTGGAGTTTACCGGCATGGTGGAACCCGGGGAGAAAGTTGTCATTTACGGGGAAAAAATTTATTTTCGAAGGGGCAGCATCAAAACAAGGGCCGGTATTGCACGTGAAAACGGGGAATCCGTGTGCACCGGCGTTCTTATGGGAACAGGAGTCAATCTCGATGTATAACAGGGTGGTAATCACCGGAATGGGAGTGGTCAGCCCCAACGGAATAGGTCTTGCCGATTTCGAACAGGCGCTGCGCGAAGGCAGGTCAGGCATACGGTTTATTCCCAGGCTGGAGGAGCTTAAATTTGCCTGCCGCATAGGCGGGATACCGCAGAATTTTGAGTCCGCCTGCGGAGAGTATTTCAATAACTACCGGCAGCAGTCATTTTTAAGCGAAACCATCCGGTATGCCGCGGTAGCAGCCGTGGATGCCTGGCGGGACGCAGGGCTTTCCATCCCTTCAGATGAAGAGCCTCCTGACTGGAATTCCGGCACTGTTTTCGGATGCGGTATTTCGGACATGGAGGTAATAGCCAATGAGGTGGTACCTACCGTCAATGCCGGAAAGGTCCGCAGGCTTGGCACCAGGGTTGTTGAACGGGTTATGGGCAGCGGTACCAGCGCGCGTCTCGGCGGAATTCTGGGCCTGGGCAACCAGGTGACCTCGAATTCATCGGCCTGCAGTACCGGTTCGGAGGCTGTGGCTGAAGCCGCCTGGAAAATCCGCATCGGGCTTGCCAAAAGAATGGTTGCGGGCGGTGCGGAAGGTGCATCTCCGTATACCTGGAGCGGGTTTGACTCCATGAGGGTGCTGGCGCGCAAATTCAACGATGACCCGGAGAAGGGTTCGCGTCCCATGAGTGCATCTGCAGGCGGGTTTGTGCCAGGGGCAGGTTCGGCGGCCCTTGTCCTGGAAGATCTGGAGACGGCTAAGGCCCGGGGTGCAAAGATTTACGCGGAAGTGCTCGGTGTCATGGTCAATTCAGGAGGGCATCGCAACGGCGGTTCAATGACCGCCCCTAACCCGGAGGGGGTCCAGCGGTGTATCCGGGGAGCTATTGCGGATGCAGGCATCGAAGCCGGGGAGATTGACGCAGTAAACGGCCACCTGACAGCTACTTTTGCCGATCCGCACGAGGTGAAAAACTGGTCGGCCGCACTGGAGAGGGGGCCGGAAAGTTTTCCCTGGATAAATTCCACGAAATCGATGATCGGCCACTGCCTGGGCGCGACCGGTGCTATTGAAACAGTGGCTTCAGTGCTGGAACTTGACAGGGGTTTTCTGCATCCCTCAGTTAACTGTGAGGATCCTCATCCGGAACTTGAAGCCTTTTCAGACAGGGTGGTACGTGAATGCATGGAGACGCCAGAGCTTAAAACCATTGCCAAGGCATGTTTCGGATTCGGGGATGTTAATTCCTGCCTTATACTTAGAAAAGCGGTGACGGGTGACCAGTGACGCGTGACGGGTGACAAGTGAACCGTGAACCATTAACCGTGAACTATGAACTATGAACCATAAAGGGGGAAAGAAAAATGGATAAAGAACAGATTTTCAACGATGTCGTAGGCATCATCAAGGATTATGTAAAAGAACCCGCAAGGCTTGAAAAAGTGGATATGGATACCTCCATTCTCGATGACCTCAAGGTCAACTCCGCAAGGCTCGTCGATATTATTATCCAGTTCGAGGACACCTTTGACATCGAGATCGAAGACGAGGATGCAGATAATATCCGTACCATAGGGGATGCGGTAAATTACATCGCAGGCAGAGTGCAGTCTGACCGGGCAGCAAAATAAGTCATGGAAGATTCAGTCAAACGCTCCCTGGATTTCCAGGAGGCTCTGGGCAGGTTTGCTGTATTATTTACCGCCCCCCTGCTGACCCTTGCAGTTAAGCTTCTCGGATACCGGGTGCGGAATCTGCGGGAAACCCGGCGCAGGATCAACGCACTGATGCGTCGTCACAGCGGCCCCTGGCTGATATGCGCCAATCATCTGACACTTATCGATTCGTTTATCCTGGCCTATGCCATGTTTCCGGCTTACAGGTACATGATTCATTTCCGCCTTGTGCCGTGGAACATGCCTGAATACATGAATTTCAACCGCAACAAGCTGGTGGGCGGCTTTTGCTACTTGATAAAGTGCATTCCGGTAATACGCGGCGGGGACAGAGAGGCGGTGAATCTGAGCCTGGAAAAGTGTGTCCGCATCCTGCGCAAGGGGGAAAACCTGATGATTTTTCCCGAAGGAACCCGCTCGCGCACGGGAATGGTCAATACCCGGGATTACACATACAATGTAGGCAGATGGTTCTGCAATATCGAAAACCTCCGGGTTATGTGCATTTATCTCAGGGGCGACGGACAGAAGACCTACAGTGATTTCCCTCGCTTCGGGGAAAGATTTACCATGAAAGTGGAGCAATGCAGGCCTCACACCAATTTAAAGGGTCTGCGGGCTCACAGGGAATGCGCCAGGCAGATTATCCAACATCTTGCCAGAATGGAGAGGCAATATTTTACCGCACGTGGGAAATGATATAGTTGACCTCAGGGACGCGAATTCAGCCGGCAAAAGTCAGGATGAACGGTTTGTCGGCAGGGTGCTTGTCAAATCGGAGATGCGGGAGATGGAGCGGGCCAAATTCCCGGATAAATGGCTTTGGTCTGCCTGGGCGGCAAAAGAAACCGCATATAAGGTGATTTCCAAGGCACGGCCGGATATAAAGTCTTCTCCGCGAAGCTACGAGGTTAGTTTTGAAGACGCAAAGATCGGCGAAAAATTTCCGGGGAGAGTTGCAACACCGGCGGAAACTGTGCACATACTGTTAAGTATCAATGAGAATTATATTCACTGTATCGGCAGAACCGGGAAAAGGCCTTTCTGGAAAGATATAATAAGTGAGGCAAACCATATTGCACCGGATCCGGGCTGCGGCGGTGATTGCAATTCCGAGCGGCAGTCGGCGGCCGTGCGCCTGGCGGCCCGCAAACGCATTGCCTCGATAATTGATCTGCGCGCAGACGATATTGCCATCGAGCGAAGCAAAGGTCCCCGAGGACCGACCCCTCCGGCTGTGTATATCAGGGGCGAGATGGCAGAGATCGACATCAGCCTGAGCCATCACGGCCGGTTTGCAGCTTTTGCCTTTCACGGCGGCAATCTCATCTCTACAAAAATCCGCTGATATCCACTCCCCGCATTTTTGCCCGTGTCTCATACCATCTCATTTCGTCTTCCGGGGGCGTTTTTATCTGCTCCTCGGGCTTGCGAACCAGCGATATGGCACGTTCCGGGCAGGCATTGACGCAAAGCCCGCAGCCGATGCACCTTTCAGTTATCACCCGGCAGTATTCTTCTCCCTGTTCAATGGCGTTGACCTGGCAACGCTCTTGGGCACAAATTCCGCAGGCAGTGCATGATTTCGGGTCGATTTGCGCATAATAATGGGAATTGACCACCTGGGAGGCCGGAAATCCCATTTCGTTGATACCGCGCAGCACAGCGCAGCAGCATCCGCAGCAGTTGCATATGAAGTAATGACCGTTTTGCACGTTCCAGGTCATGTGGACAAGGCTTTGTTCCTCGGCCCGGTTTAACAGGTCATAAGCCTCCTGTTTGGTCATCACCGTTCCATAGGGATGATTATCGAACAGGCCTTTAATGGGTGCGTATGCTGTACATACCTGCGTGGGTCTGTCGCAGGGTCTTCCCAGAAGCGCTTTTTCCTTTTTGCAGATACAGTCATAATACATGAAGGACTTGCTGTTTTCGATAATACTGGAGACCCGCTCGTGGGACAGCACCCGGTGCCTGTCGTTAATTTCTTCTTCAATCGGGATTACCTGCATCAGGGGGGGAGTGTTTTCAAAAAACTGTTTGCCGAAGGCATCCAGGTATTGCTCGCACATCTCGGCCATTTCCCGGTCAATGCGGGGCATCTGCAGCTCATATATTCCAAAGGCCCAGGGTATCATCCGATAGACTTTAAACCCGCCCACGTCGATTCCGAAAATCTGGCCCTTCCTGGTCATAACATCGAGTTTTTCCTCCAGCTCTGCCGGCGGACGGCCGATGCGCTGGGAAATCTGTTCCGGGGTTTCGAAATTGAGCCTCAGTCTGCAGAATAATTCCGCCTCGTCCGGGTCGAAGATCTTTTTGAGCAGCCTGATTTCGATTCCGTCTTCTGTCGGCGGAAATCCATTTGGCAGGGTATCTAACACCCCGGCCAGTTTTCGGTATGGGCCTTCTTCATTCATGAGTCTTGCCTCCTTAATCTTTAAAAAGAGAAGCTGAGTGTTTTTTACGGTAATTTGTAAGCTACACAGGCAATTGCGGGTTTATCAAATGTTGCCTTGACTCTTCGTTCTGTTTGCCTTAAAGTTAATTTTTTAAAGGTTGTATCCTTAATAAACTGGCAGCATCAGGGCCGAAAAAGTTTGAATGCATGCCGCTGTTAGGATACAATATCAGTGCCCATCCAGAAATGGCTAATTTGCCCAATTTCTGCGTCAGGCTCAAATTTTAATCCTCAAAATACTTTGAGTATTCCTGCGGTTAAAATTTTCGCCTTCCTTGAACTTGGACAAATTATCTGATTTCTGGACGGACACTATTTAACAATGAAAATCGATTTTAACACTATAAAATAGACAGGCTATTATGACTCGACAGGAAATACAAACAGAAATATATAAAATATTTCAGGAGCAGTTTGAAATTGAAAATCCGGGAGCCGATGATGACTTAAAGGACATGCACGGCTTTGACAGCATAGATGCCATAGAGCTGCTCATTGAGATAGAAAAAATGCTTCAGGTCAACCTTGATCAGGAAACAAAAAAAGATGCAATGCTCCACATCCGGACTGTCAACCAGATCTGCGATTACGTTGAAATGCTGCTGGACCGCTACGGTGTCGTAAATCAAAGCGCCCTGAACCAGTAATGGACAGAAGAGTAGTCATAACATCAGAAGCCGCAATCACACCCATCGGAAATTCGAAGGATTCAATCATCAACAATCTCCTTGAGGGAGTCTCCGGTGTCGGCCCGCTTAAAGATGATGGCCTTCTGACCGATTATATTCATTCCAAGGTGTACGGGACGGTTGACTATTCCATTGACTATGATTTTGGCCGCAAATACCGCAAAACCATGGGGCCTGTATCCTTTTACGCCTGCCAGGCGGTAAAGGATCTGCTGGCAAAAGCTGGTTTGGACCAGGATTTTATATCTTCAGGCAGGCTTGGAGTCGCATTCGGTTCCACCCACGGGAGCCCTTCGGTGCAGCGCAGCATTTACAGGACTTTTTTCCGCGAAGACCCCTCTGAAACCGGTACAATCGGCGCTGTGGATTACCTGAAATCAATGGTGCACACCACGGCCGTAAATATTACCAAAATGTTTAATATTACCGGCCGGGTGTTATCATCATCCACCGCGTGCACTACAAGCAGCCAGTCCATCGGGTTCGGGTATGAAATGATTAAATACGGCATGCAGGACGCGATGATCTGCGGCGGAGCAGATGAGTACGACACCACCACTGTTGCAGTTTTCGATAATCTGTTGGCCTGTTCCACGGCCTACAATGACACCCCTCATTTAACGCCCAGGCCGTTTGACACCGGGCGCGACGGCCTTGTGGTGGGAGAGGGAGCAGGGGCGGTGCTTCTGGAGGCCCC
>JAGXLE010000241.1 GCA_018334855.1 Desulfobacterales bacterium
GATAGGGTGATAGTGCATCATGGATCTCTGCTGTCAGCTCCACCTGGATTCCTTCTGATCCGGCCTCTATGCCGTGGGTGGTTCCGTTGTTAAGGGCTATCCAGTCAGGGAAAATATCGTGGGCATTTAATCCCTGGATAAGAAAAAGGGCTTCCTGGGGGGTAGACAGCCCGGTGCTGCCCTTGATTTCGCCGACCTCTGTTTCATGGCCGGCCCATTTCGGAACATACGGCCAGATTTCCAGGCTGGAAAGCAGATTTTCATGGTCGGGCAGGTGCGATGCGTCTATGGCGATCGATGTGATGCCCGCGTCAAACATGGCTGGAATTTCGGTTCTGGCGTATTCGACATCCTGCGGGCCCTTGATCCCGTAATGATCCGCGTGAACGGCCACCGGCACGGTAATGTTTAGCTCGTTGCACAGGTCGTTAACAAGCCGGGCGATATTGTAGAAATTTACCGCGCAGTATCCGCTCTCAGACTTGGCTATTTCGATGATAATGGCTGCATTGGCCCTCTGGGCCGCCATCAGGGCACCCCGTATGGAAAAATAGTTTCTTCCGTTGGCTGCCATGGCTATGGCCTTGCCCTTTTTGAGCATGGCCCGGTCTATAAACCTCCCGCTAACAATCAGCGCCCGGGAATTGGGGAAAAGTTCGGCCACGTTGGGCGGCCGGCCGATGCGCAGTGCCTGTTCGAATGCTTCCTGGTACCCTGTCATTTTACAGCTCCCTTTGTGATGCGGTTGGA
Organism: Desulfobacterales bacterium; assembly: GCA_018334855.1. Lineage (GTDB taxonomy): Bacteria > Desulfobacterota > Desulfobacteria > Desulfobacterales > Desulfosalsimonadaceae > Desulfosalsimonas. The sequence continues at coordinate 751 of JAGXLE010000241.1, forward strand.
TAATTGGTCTCTGGCGGAAAAGCCTTGTTCAGTCAATATCCGGCTCTTCTGAATCGCGCCTGATATCTTCCAGAATTTCGTTAATCTGTTCCTTGTGCAATTCCGGTGCGTAAATTTCGCCCCATCCTTTCTGCATTTGATAAAGCCCGTCATATGCTGTGTCGTGGTGGGACCTTATGCGGTGCGGAATTGCGCGTTCTTCCAGAATCGATCCCAGAAGCTGGGCCTCAAACGGATTGTCCAGCTTGGCGATACGGATGTATTCGCAGTTTACCGGCTTGTTATCGTCCATTGAATTTACATTGAAATCTGAATGTTGAATGTGTTATTAAAATAAATACCCGATTGGGCAAATATAATTGCCGTGCTTTTGAGCTGTCAATAAATTATTGATGGCTTCGTAAAAAGCTGTTTATCCCGCTTGGGCGGTATTTTTGCAGAAAGGAAATCCGTAAGCACCCTGGCTGATCGGCGGCGCGAAAAAGGAATTTCCTCGCTCCAGGAGCCTCTTTGCGCCTCAATTTCCGCTCGGAAACCCGCTTTTCCGCACCGCCGTCAGGGCAACAAAGTGCAATTTCGGCAGAGCGCAAAAAAAGGATTTCCTTGGAAGCCCAATACCTTGAACTTTTTACTTTGTCATCTAAAAAACTGATTTTTTACGAGACTGTCAATTACCGGGCCTGCCAATGGATAAAGTGCTGATTGTCGACGGAAACCCCGAATTTCTGGAAGATACCAGAAAAGGGCTGGAAAAGGTCAGGCAGTTTGAGGCCCTGACTGCCGGAGACGGCGATGAGGCGATTTCCGTTATGTCTGAAAGCCCGGTTTCGGTTCTTGCCACCGATATCGAGACCCCCTCTCTGGATGCGCTTGAACTGCTTGCCTACATGTCCCAGAATCATCCCAACACCCCGTGCATTGTAATGACAGACCGCGGCAAACCGTGGTTCAAAAAGCGCATCAGTCAGCAGTCTTTTCTTTACCATCTTGAAAAACCCTTTGAGATCAAGTCCCTTGTTTCAGCCCTTTTTGTGGGCTTAAACCTGCGCGATGAAGGCGATAGCGTAAAGGGCATGACCATGTCAAGCCTTCTGCCGCTGCTCGAGCTCCAGCAGAAGACCTGCCGCATGCAGATCCGTGCTGAAGGCAGGCGCAAAGGGTTTCTTTACTTTGAAGAGGGAGAAATCATTGACGCCCACTGCGGGGATCTTTCCGGGCAGGAGGCAGCCCAAGAGATCGCCTCCTGGAACCGGATTTCCTTTTCGCTCTCCGAGCTGCCGCGGCGCCGTTCCAGGCGGCGGGTCAGGACCAAGCTGATGGATTTTGCAGATGCCACCTGGAGCACTGAAAAAACGGCCGGGCTGCAGCAGCCGGCAAGCAGCGAGCCGGGAAAAGAGAAAGAACCCATTGAGCTGGTGGATGAAGTTATCGAACTCAAAGAAGAGGTCGAGGATGCAGGCTCCGGAGAGGAGGAGGCCTTTTCGGAGCCGGAATCATCAGAGCCCGGGCCTTCTGCTGAAATCCGGCAGAAGGCGGAACAATGGGTTGAAGCAATTGCCGCGGAAACCCGGGATATCCGGGACTGCAGGTTTATCGCGGTAATCGGTGACAATGGGGATGTACTGGCAACACAGCGTATAAGCGGCGACGATGATGCAGAAAAGCTGTCCCTGGCCATGACAGGGGTTTTGGATGTGGCGGCAAAGGCGGCGGCATTGATGAACCTGGATAAGACTTCCTCTGTTGCCCTTTACGCAGAAAAAGGCACGGTGATCGTGCAGCAGCTAAAAAATTCGAAATCCGGGTCCATGCACGCAATTGTTGTCTGCGAACCCGGCAGAAGCTGGTATTTTGCAAAAATCCGCCTGGAAAAACTCAGCTTTTAAAAAAAGGGGACAGATCTATTTTTTGTTTCAGCTCGAAAAATGGATCTTTCCCCTTTTTTTATTCAGAAGAAGGATAAACTGCTTGATAAAGATGGTTCATGAGGATTTTTAAAGACCCGAATCTGCCAATTCTTCTGGTTGTTGTGATGTTTGCCGTTACCGGCGGCAGCCTGGTGGGCCCGATCCTGCCGGAGATGATGAACCTTGCCGGGGCGACCAGCAAAAACGTCGGCCTGGCCTTAAGCGCCTATACGTTTTCCGCCATGGTGGCCACGCCGCTGCTGGGGCCGGTGGCCGACCGGTTCGGCAGAAAGCGCGTGATCGTGCCCGCGGTGATGCTTTTCGGCGTGGGCGGGCTGCTGATCACTTTTACCCGTTCATTCTGGCTGGTGCTGGTGTGG
>JAGXLE010000020.1 GCA_018334855.1 Desulfobacterales bacterium
GCCGTTTGATCACGATGCCCTGGTGATCCGACTGGAAAAGGCCTTGGAGCGCAGCCGGCTGATTTCCGAAAACCGCCGGCTCAAGCAGGACGAGGACGGCCTGGATTTGTTTTACGGCATGGCCGGCAGATCCACGGAAATGCAGCGGGTGTTTGAAACCGTGCGCATGGTTGCGCCCACGGATATGACCGTGCTGATTACCGGCGAGTCGGGTACGGGAAAGGATTTGGCGGCCAGGGCGGTGCACGAACTTTCCAGCCGCAGCACCGGGCCGTTCGTGGCTGTCAACTGCCCCACGGTGCCCGAGCAGATCCTGGAAAGCGAGCTGTTCGGATACAAAAAGGGCGCGTTTACCCATGCCACCCAGAACAAGACCGGCCTGTTCCAGGAGGCAGACGGGGGCACGATTTTTCTGGATGAAATCGGGGATGTGAGCCCGGCCATCCAGACCAAGCTCCTGCGGGTGCTCCAGGAGCGGGAAATCAAGCCCCTGGGCGATACCCGCTCTGTCCGGGTCGATGTCCGCATCATCGCATCCACGAACCAGGACCTGAAAGCCAGGATCCGTGAAGGAGCCTTCAGGGAGGATTTTTTCTACCGCTTAAACGTCCTGCCGGTGCATCTTCCGTCGCTTCGGCAGAGAAAATTAGATATTCCGATAATTGCCGAGCATTTGCTTCAAAAGCATCGGGCCCGGCTCAATAAGCCGGAAAAAAATTTTTCTCCGGATCTGGTTTCCTGGCTGCAGTCCCGCAACTGGGAAGGAAACGTGCGCGAGCTTGAAAACACCGTGATCCAGGCGATACTGTTTTCAGCATCCAATACCATCTGCCCGGAGGACCTGGAGACTATACCCGGAAAAGACAGCGGCCCCAGCCCGGCCCAATATTCCGAAGCAAGGCATCTGCCGTACCGCAAGGCCAAGGAGTCTGTGCTGCAGGCGTTTAATACCGATTATATCGGCGGGCTGCTCAGGGAAACCTCCGGCAACGTTACGCAGGCAGCCAGAAAATGCGGTCTGGAACGTCAGTCCCTGCAGCAGATCATGCGACGATATGGTATTTCCGCCGAGGATTACAGGGACTAACCCCTCAGCCGTTTATAAAGAATTTCAACTGCAGAATGTGCGTCCCCGGCGGTCTCGATGTCCTGATATCCCCTGTGATCAAGTTTGCAGCCGATCATGAAGTGCCTGATCCGGTCGGTGGTAAATCCGTCAAACGGGATCATTACGAGCGGTTTTTTTTCAATGTAGGCCATGGAGATTTCAATCAGTGTGCCAGAACCACCGGCTATGGCAATGGCACCGTCCACCGAGTGGATCAGGGATGCGAGTTTGCCTATTTCCCCCGCTCCGGTCTGGATGTATATGCCTATATATCTGCCAAGCAGTTCATAATCCTTTGCCGATTCGGTAGGGAGCATGCCCACCGTGATACCTCCGGCGCTTTTGGCGCCTTTCATGGCCGCTTCCATGACACCGGTTGAACCCCCGGTAAACAAAACGTCGCCTTGTTCGGCGATAAGCCGTCCGGCAGTCTCTGCGGTTTCATACACGCCGGCATTCAGATCATTGTCCCAGCTTCCCAAGATCGCGATTTGCATTTTTCTCCTTTTACACCTGCCCCCGGCTCTGGCCGCATTCAATCGCGGTGGCGATCAGGTGGGCGGTCCGCAGGGGCTCGGGAATGTTGCCGTGCAGGCAGAACCTTTTAAGCGCCGCGCCAGCCTGTTCAAGTGAAAGGCCTACCCGCTGGATCCAGGCATTTCCGATCGGTTCCATTGGGCCGAGTCTGCTTATTATTTCCCATTTTTCCCTGCCCCTGTCTATGCCGCCGAGCAGGGCATTTTTGATTGCTTCCATGTCAGGCTGCCTGCGGGCGACCGCCAGCACGGGCAGGCCAAGGCGATCGGAGAGCTTGAATACGTCTACCACATTAAATCCCCCGAACGCGATTCCCTGGAGCAAAACAAGCTGAATATGTCCTGCAAACCGGGAGCCCGAGATCAAAGAGGCCAGTTTTTCCGCGGAATCAAAACCGTCTTTTTCGATTTCGCCCACCAGGACACCGTCAAAACGAAGGCCAGCATATACGGTCCCGACAATCCTGACACTGCCGCGATGCTCCCTTGCAAAGGGGGCGTCGTCAAATCCTGCTACGTTTGATAAGCGTTTTTCTTTCATCGGCCTTTTCTCCGGCAGAAAGCACGTAAGCTAGGTAAAACGAAATCCGCAACAAGTCAAGAAGCAGACTTTCATACTTGAAACTTGCGGAGTTTTAAAGCTTCGGAGCCTTTTGGAAAAAAAGTTTCCCGTAGCTTCGCAAACCATCCCCGCCACTCTCCTGTACAAATTACATGCAAATTTGCACTGTTTTTGAGCGGCATACCGCTTTTTACAGCGACAATTTTTATACTTTCCGTAATATAAGCCTGGAAGTTATCCGGGGTGCTGGCCGGCAAGGGATGGCGGGCGGGGATTTGTGAGTCGCATTTGAGCGCGTAAGCGGTCAGCAGCGAACAAATTCCCTTCCGCCATCCCGAAGCCGCGAAAAACCTGGAAGAATCATCTTATTCCACGTTTGAATGAAAACAAAGATCTTGCTGCATGAAAAAATTTGATAAAATTTTTTCTCCGCCCTTTGCGGGTCTGAAAGAACGGTGGAGAATTTCCGGTTTGATGTTTAACGCTATCTTCATGTCTTGAACAAGGCAGGGAAAAAATGTATAAGCCGGGAAGATGAAAATTGTTTTAGGAGCCAGTAAATGCCGGAAACACAAACCCGTGGCCCGAGATTTTTCCCCGATTTGGTATTGTATCATATCATTTACCGTTTTTTTTTCCTGATTGGCCTGATATCCCCGGGACTTGCCGCCCGGGCCGCAAATGCGGCGGGCCGGATATGGTTTGTACTTGACAGGCGGCACAGGGAGATTGCTGTTGAAAACCTCACCCGGGCTTTCGGCGGGCAGATGTCACAGGCCGGGATCAGGAGCCTGGCCCGCCGGGCATTTTGCAACCTGGTGCGGATAATATTTGAAATCGGCTGGTCCATGCATATTACGGATGAAGATATCCGGAAATACTTTCGGTTCCGAGGCATGGAAAATCTGCGTGCCGCCCTGCACAATAAAAAAGGCGTGCTGGTTTTCACGGCTCATATCGGAAACTGGGAACTGCTGCCCGCCGCGGTGGGCCGGATAGGATATCCTATAAGCGCCACATATAGACCTCTTGATTTTAAGCCGCTGGACATGTTTTTCAGAGAGCTGCGTTCCCGGGACGGGGCCGAGCTTCTTCCCAAAAAGCGGGCCATGCGCAAAGTTCTTGGAAGCCTTAAGAAAAACAAGCTCGTGGGGATGATGCTTGACCAGAATGCACGCGTATTTGACGGGGTTTTTACCGATTTTTTCGGCGAGCCCGCCTGCACCAACAAGGGGCTGGCACTGCTTGCCAGGGAGACAGGCACGCCTGTGGTGCCGATTTTTCTGGTGCGCGAGCAGGGCTATTTCCAGGTAGAATGCGGGCGGCCGCTGCCGCGGATAAAAACAGGGGACAAGACAAAGGATATCGAGGCTCTTACCCGGTTATATAATAAGGTAATCGAGGATATTATCCGCAGGTACCCGGATCAGTGGTTCTGGGTTCACAAGCGTTGGAAGACAAAACCATATAAGCTCTGGGAACCGCCGGTTTCCTGAACCGGAATACAGGCGAGGAAAAATACTTATGAAGCTTAAAATACCCGAATACATAAAGTCCATCAGGCCTTATAAACCTGGCAAGCCAATAGAAGAGCTGGAACGAGAATATGGTATTTCGGATTCTGTAAAGCTTGCTTCCAATGAAAATCCGCTGGGTCCCTCACCAAAGGCGGTAAATGCCATGACAGAAACCATGGAAAGGCTGCATCGCTATCCTGACGGCAGAGGGTATTACCTGGTGGAAAAACTTGCCGGCAGGTTGGGCGTGGAACCGGAAAGCATTGTTCTTGGCAACGGATCGGATGAAATTATCGGCATGCTGACCAGGGTTTTGCTCCAGGCGGGAGATGAGGCGATCATGACCGCGCCTTCCTTTCTCATGTATGAAATCATGGTGCGTTGCGCAGGGGCGGTGCCGGTTTTCGTACCGCTGAAATCGCTTTTTGTGGATCTCGACGAGATGGCCGAAAAGATTACGGATAAAACCCGGATTATTTTTTTAAACAATCCGGTAAATCCGACCGGGACAATTATCACAAAAGATGATTTTTCCCGGTTCATGGAGCGTGTTCCGGAACACGTGGCCGTGGTTATAGATGAAGCCTATATCGAGTTTGCGGCAGACCCTCAGTGTCTTGACGGTCTTGCCTGGTGCGGGCAGGATCGGGCTGTAGCTGTGCTGCGCACATTTTCCAAGGCATACGGTCTGGCCGGATTACGCATAGGCTACGGCGTGATGCCCGAAGAGCTGGCGAATCTTCTCCATCGGGTCCGCCAGCCTTTTAATGCCAATATGCTGGCCCAGGCCGGGGCCTGCGCCGCACTGGATGACCATGATTTTCTGCAGCGAACGGTTTCCCATGTCCGCGGGGAGCTCGATTTCCTTTATGCCGGCCTGGAGCGACTGGGCGTGAATTATTTTCCTTCTGAGGCCAATTTTTTTCTCATAGACGTGGAAAGCGATGCGGACGCCTTTTTTGAAAAAATGCTGATACAGGGCGTGATAGTGCGTTCTATGGTATCCTATGGATACCCGGAGTATATAAGAATCAGCGCCGGCGCACGCGAGGAAAACCACCGATTTCTAAAGGCCTTTGAAAAAGTTATAAACCCGGAGAAAGGACAGGAGTGAATCCTTTGTTAATTGTAATAGACGGCCCTGCGGGTGCGGGCAAGACCACTGTGAGCAGGGCGCTTGCCGAGCGTCTGGGCTACAAATACATAGATACCGGAGCCCTGTACCGGGGTGTGGCATATGAAATTCTGGCCAGGGGCATTGACCCTGATGACCAAGACGGGCTCTCCCTGCTGCTGACCAATCTGGACCTGCGTTTTGAGCGAACAGCAGAAGGTATGCGGCTGTTTTCCTCAGGGACCGACATTACCGATTATATCCGTACCCCTCAGATCACCATGCTTGCCTCGGCTGCTTCGGCAAAGCCGGTTGTCCGGCAGGCTCTGCTGGATCTGCAGCGCGGGATGGGAAAGCAGAAAGCAGCCGTATTTGAGGGCCGCGACATGGGCACGGTGGTTTTTCCGGATGCGGACGTGAAGTTTTTTCTTACCGCGGATTTAAAAGTCCGTGCCATGCGCCGTTTTGAGGAACTGGGCCGGACAAGCTCACAGAGCCTGGAGCAGGTGGAAAACGATATGCAGATACGGGATTCAGATGACTCCAGCCGGGAGGCCTCGCCCCTTAAGCCGGCCGAAGATGCCATACAGGTGGATTCCACGGACAAGACGGTTGAGGTGGTGGTGGATGAAATGCTTGACATCGTTCAGGCCGCAGCCGGGCGGTGAAATTGTAAATTAATTGTTGTATTTTGATTTTTCCTCTGTTAAAGAAACGCATTTATACTCCCTGTTTACAGGGAGTATCTTAAAAAAGGCCAAAGGGGGTATTGTTGTAAATGGAAAATTTTCAAGAAAACACTGAAGACAAAGATCTGGAAGAAACCGAAAGTGCATCCGGCATGGACGCGTCCGGGGAGCCATCCGAGCAGAGCATGGAATCTCTGCTGGAGATGTATGAGGAAAGCATCAAGCGCTTTGAGGAAGGCGAGGTGGTAAACGGCCGGATCATATCCGTGGACAAGGACCATGTTCTGGTGGATGTGGGCTACAAGTCCGAAGGTCTGATTCCCATAAACGAGTTCAAGGACGTTGAGGGAAACGTCAACGCCGCAGTTGACGACGATGTCGAAGTAATGATCGAGTGGTGGGATGAGGAAGAAGAACGCGTCATTCTCTCCAAGGAAAAGGCGGCCAAAGTCAAGGTGTGGGACGCGATCAAGGATGTCTACGAAGCCGACGGCACCATTGAAGGCGTTATCACAAACCGGGTCAAGGGCGGTTTTTCAGTTGACATCGGAGTCCAGGCGTTTCTGCCCGGTTCCCAGGCGGATTTGAGGCCGATCCGGAATCTGGACGAAATGGTGGGCAAGTCTTTTGATTTCAAGGTCTTAAAGTTCAACCGCAAGCGCAACAACATAGTGCTCTCCCGCCGCGTGCTGCTGGAGGCTGAGCGCGAGATGAAGCGTGCCGAAACCCTGGCAGCCATCGAAGAGGGCAAGGTCATGGAAGGCACTGTAAAAAATATTACGGAGTATGGAGTATTTGTAGATTTGGGAGGGGTGGACGGCCTGCTCCACATCACCGATATTTCCTGGGGCCGGGTCAAGCATCCATCCGAGCTGTTTGCCATAGGCGATCCCATTAAGGTTATGATTCTTTCCTTTGACCAGGACAATGAGCGGGTATCGCTGGGGATGAAGCAGCTTGTGCCCGATCCCTGGACATTTGCAGAGGAAAAATACCCCGTTGGCACCAAGATTACGGGCCGTGTGGTCAGCCTGACCGATTACGGCGCATTCGTGGAAGTAGAAGAAGGCATCGAGGGCCTGATCCACGTGTCTGAAATGTCCTGGACCCGCAAGGTCAGGCATCCCTCCAGGGTGGTTTCCGTGGGCGATGAGGTCGAAGCAGTTGTGCTCGATATAAAGCCTGAAAGCAGGCGGATTTCTTTGGGAATGAAACAGACCATGCCCAATCCCTGGGATGTGATAAGCGAAAAATACCCCGTGGGATCGATTATTGAGGGCAAAATCAAGAATATTACCGATTTCGGAGTTTTTATAGGCATAGACGACGATATTGACGGGCTGGTCCATATCTCCGACATATCCTGGACCAGGCGCATCAAGCATCCCTCCGAGATTTACAAGAAGGGAGATACGGTTCAGGCCAAGGTGTTAGATATTGACAAGGGCAACGAGCGTTTTTCCCTGGGTATAAAGCAGCTCCATGACGATCCCTGGAAAACCGTGGGAGAGCGCTACCCGGCCGGAACCGATATCAACGGGACCGTGACAAATGTTACCGACTTTGGAATATTTGTCGAGCTCGAAGAAGGCATTGAGGGTCTGGTGCACGTATCCGAGATCAGCAAGGAAAAGATAAAAACCCCGGTGGGAATGTATAACGTGGGCGATGAGCTCACGGCTCGGGTGATCAACATCAATACCGAGGAACGCCGGATCGGGCTGTCAATAAAGCGGCTGGAAGTCGATGACGAGCAGGAGCTGCTCCACGATTATGTAAATAATTCAAAAGCCGCACCGTCAAGTTTCGGCGAGCTGTTGAAGGAAAACCTAAAGGAAAAATTAAACGGGGATACGGCCGCGGCCGAGGAAAAAGCAGCCCCGGAAACAGAACAATCCCCGGCAATGGATACAGACGATGCCGGCGGGCAGGAACCGGAGATGCAGGAGCACGATCCTGTGCAGGAATCCGGGGACGACGAGCAGGATCGCTCGTAACTTCCGGAGCTAAAATCCGACCGGTGTATGATCGCAAACCTGGTGCAGGCGGGCAGGCATGCAGTACAGGCATGCCTGCCCCAGTGGTTCCGATCCGCCGGTTTTTTGTTTGATGGCAAAGTAAAAAGCCCAATATCTGCGCTGCGCTGCATTCCTCCGGCTTTGTGCGCATTGATCCTGAACTTTTTACTTTGCCATCTAAAAAATTGGTTTTTTAGGAGACTGTCAGGATTGGCAGCCCGTTTTTGTTTTGAGAATTAAGAATTCGGATTTCGGATTTTGCAAAGGGCAAGTGCCATGTTTTCCAGAAGACATCCCTACCTGTTTTTCCTGCTGGTTTTTGCCGGCATCATAGCGGGCGCATCCGTGGTGATCTCAGTGATTTCTTTTGTCTCCCGCGACAAAGGAGATCTGGCATTCGGCGAAAAAGTGGGGGTGATCAGGGTGGAAGGTCCCATTCTGGAGTCTGAGCCGATTTTAGACAGCCTGCAGAAATTCGGCCGTGCCGACGGGATCAAGGCCATTGTGGTGCGCATTGATTCACCCGGCGGTGCAGTGGGAGCATCCCAGGAAATTTACCGGCAAATCCGCAAAACCGCGGAAAACAAGCCGGTTATCGCCTCCATGGGCAACATTGCGGCCTCTGGCGGTTATTACATCGCCTCTGCCACAGACGGCATCATTGCCGCCCCCGGAACCGTCACCGGCAGCATCGGCGTGATCATGGAATACACCAATTTCCGGAAGCTGCTTGAAAAGATTGGGGTATACCCGGTGGTGATCACCAGCGGGAAATATAAGGATATGGGATCGCCGCTTCGGAAAATGACCGAAGACGAGCGCCGGTTATTACAGAATTTTGTGGATACAGTGCATCGACAGTTTATCGAAGATGTTGCAAAAGGCCGGAAAATGAAAATAAAACCCGTGGAAGAAATCGCCGACGGCCGGATAATGTCAGGGCAGACCGCAAAAGAGCACGGCCTGGTCGATCGGATGGGCAACCTGACAGATGCCGTGAACTGGGCAGCCGACAAAGGCGGGATCCGGGGCGAGCCGAAGACAGTTTATCTGCCCAAGGAAAAACTGCCGCTGGTTGATTATTTTATGGACAGGACATCTTCGGAGTTGCAGAAATGGCTCGGCCGTGCACGAACGGGAGAGCTTTCCGGCGGCTACATTTATGACCCGGGTGCAAGACGATAGCTGTTATGTAGTGCCCCTCCGGAATTTCCGGACAGACACTATATGATATCTATGTCGCCGAGGCCTTCTCTTAAAATTTCAGGCTCATCGCCGATAAGCGAGATCACGCTGGAAGGCTCTCCGGGTACCGGCCCGCCGTCGATGACCAGGCTGAGGCTGTTTTTAAAGTATTCTTCTATAAAGGAGGGATCGTTGAAGATTTCGCCTTCTGCAGTGGCGGCACTGGTTGAAATGATTGGATTGCCGAGGTTTTTGACCAGCTCGATGCAGATATTGTGATCCGGTACCCTGATGCCAACTGTTTTGCGTTTTGCAAGCATTATTTTGGGCACCTGGCGCGATCCTTCCAGAATAAACGTGTAAGGCCCCGGAAGCAATCGTTTCATGGTTTTATACGCGTAATTGGTGACCTTGGCGTAATTGCTGATGTTTTTTAAATCAGAGCAGATAAAGCTGAATGGTTCGCGCCTGTCCCGTTTTTTAAGCCGGTAAACATTTTCAATGGCTTTTTTGTTGGTCAGATCACAGCCGATGCCGTAGTAAGTGTCTGTGGGATAGGCGATGATGCCGCCGTCCTTTAACACTGCAACGGCCCTGGAAATCAGCCGGGGCTGCGGGTTTTGCGGATTGATATGAAGTCGCATGAGCGTTCTGGCTTTTCCTGTTTTATGTTTAGTAAATAACGGATCGGGTTTTAATACCGGCATCCTTATTACCATACATGTCGGTCTTGCCCATAGCGAAATTTGATGGCACCGTAAAAAGCTGTTTATTCCGCCGCGGCGGTATTTTTGAAGAAAAAAATTTGTAACCATCCTGGCTGATCGGCGGCGCGAAAAAGGAATTTCCTCGCTCCAGGAGCCTCTTCGAGCCTCAATTTCCGCTCGGAAATCCGCTTTTCCGCACCGCCGTCAGGGCAACGAAGTGCAATTTCGTTAAAGTGCAAAAAGGGATTTCCTTAGAAGAAGTATTTCCCCCGGGCCACAGCCCGTGACAGAGTACTCCAAATAACTTTTTGCCGCATGTTTAAAGGCGTTGACTTTATTTTTTTAAACCTTAAACCTTGGCCCTTGAACGAAGTTACTTAGAAGTCCAATTTCGATATCAACAATACAGCGGCTGTTTCCGGATGGCCGATAAACAATCTTGCGGGAGGAAAAGATGGAGAAGCAACCGATCCAGGAGGCATATTCCTTTGATGATGTACTTTTGCTTCCGGGATATTCTGACGTGGTGCCAAGCGAAGTCAGTACCGCAACCCGGCTGACCCGGAATATCAACGTAAATATTCCGATCAGCAGTGCGGCCATGGATACAGTAACAGAAGGCAGAACCGCTATCAGCATGGCCCGGGCGGGTGGAATCGGTTTCATCCACCGCAACATGAGCATAGAGGAGCAGTGCCGTGAAGTCCGCCATGTGAAGAAATCGGAAAGCGGCATGATAGTCGACCCTGTAACCACGGAACCGGACGTGCCCATCCGAAAGGTGCTAAATCTCATGGAGCAGTACCGGATCTCCGGTGTGCCGGTAACCAGCGGCAATAAGCTTGTGGGCATTGTTACCAACCGGGATTTGAGGTTTGAAACAGACCTGGAAAGACGGGTCGAAGAGGTTATGACCAGGGATAAGCTGGTCACTGTGGCAGAAGGCATAAGCCTGGAGGAATCCAAGAAGCTGCTCCATGAGCACCGGATCGAAAAACTGTTGGTGGTCAACAAGGAAGGTCGGCTGACAGGCATGATTACAATCAAGGATATTGAAAAACTGAAAAAATATCCGGATGCCTGCAAGGACAGCCTGGGCCGCCTGCGGGTCGGCGGCGCGGTAGGAGTCGGAGCAGACATGGAAGCCAGGGCCGAGGCCCTGGTTCAGGCCGATGTTGATATCCTGTTAATCGATACTTCTCACGGATTTTCAGCAAACGTAATCAATGCCGTTAAAACGCTAAAAAACCGTTTCCCGGAAGTCGACGTGATCGCCGGTAATGTGGGAACCCCGGAAGGCACAGAAGCATTGATCAAGGCAGGTGTGGATGCTGTTAAAATCGGCATCGGGCCCGGCTCTATCTGTACCACCAGAATTGTTGCCGGAATCGGCGTGCCACAGTTAACGGCGATTATGAACTGCCGGCCGGTTTCGGATAAAGCCGGGGTGCCCATAATTGCAGACGGCGGAATCAAGTATTCAGGCGATGTCACCAAGGCCCTGGGCGCGGGCGCGCACTCGGTAATGATCGGCGGGCTTTTTGCCGGAACCGAGGAGAGTCCTGGCGAAAAAATCATTTACCAGGGCAGA
>JAGXLE010000242.1 GCA_018334855.1 Desulfobacterales bacterium
CGGCAAACTTGAAAATCGCTCAATTTAGGTCAAAGAAAAATAAAAATCGCTGAAAAACAGGGGAAGCAACACTAAATTAGACGGCCATATTTTCGCAAATCGTTTCGATTTTTTTCATAAAGTCCATCAATTCACCGAAACTGCCGGGCTTGGTGACGTACCCTGACACGCCGAGTTCATAACAGAACTTTTTGTCTTCTTTCGAGGCCGAGGTCGTCAGCACCACCACCTGCAAACCTTTTAGTTCGGGATCCTCTCTGATTTCCCTGAGCGCCTGCCGTCCGTTTTTTCGCGGCATGTTCAGGTCCAAAAGAATGCACGCCGGCCAGGAGAATGAGGCGGCATCGGGGTGCCGCGCCCGGCGAAAAAGATAATCCAGAAGCTGCTGGCCGTCTTCGACAAAATGCAGAGCACCGGAAATCCCACTTTCATGAAAAGCCTGCTGGATCAGGAAACGATCGTCCGGATCGTCCTCGGCCACCAAAACAACCATGTTATCGGTATTTTTGGGAGTGTCTTCCACCTGTCGGTCTCTTTGACAGCCTTATTATAAAAAACCTAAATTGAGCGATTTTCAAGTTTGCCGCAGATACAAGGAAGATGATTGTCGAGCTATAGTCGCCTATGCGAGACATCATCTGACGCCGTAGATGCGGTAAAATTGGAAATCCCGAAGGGTTTCAAATTTTTAAATTTAAAAATGACATAATTCCTTTAAAATAATAGAGAATGTAACTTTTTAAAAATTTGAAACGCTCAATTTAGGAAAAAAATAGATTCACTCCATTGAATCCATTAGATTATAACATAAAAAATATTTACAAAAAAACAACCCTTCTCCCAAAAACAAAAAAACCCGGCCACAGGCCGGGCTTTTTGGGGCTTTTCGCCGCAAGCTTGACCAATCATCAGTGTTCATGTTTCTTGGGCGCCTGGCCGGGATAGTAGGGTAACAATCTCTCGATATCCTTTTTAAGCGCATTCACGTATTTCATATCCACATTCTGCTTGGCTTTCATGGCCGCCACGATTACCGCATGGTGCCGGGCCAGGCGTTCTGCATAATCCTTTTGAGCGGGCTTGACCCGCTGCGTTAAAAAATAGTCACTGATGGTGTCGATAATCCGCTGGGCATGGGTTTCCTTATTCATCACCCAGCGAATCGTTTGATTGCGGGACTGGGAATCGGATTTGCCCGCCAGGGCGGTTATCATATTAACGGCTCTTTCAATGGTTTCGACATCTTCCAGCATCGACTGCACCCGGGCGTGATCGTCGTAAATGCCGCAGGGAAGTTGACAGTGGGCACCGATTTTTTGAGCCGGGAAAAGACACGCACCCATTAATGCCATCACGAATACCGACATTGCCTTGGTCATTTTATTCATCTTTTCCACCTCCTAAGACATCTTGAAAAAAATCATGAAATATCGGCTCAGGCGGGTTCCGATGTCGCTCCGCCCCCTTCCAGCGTGCAGGCCGTGAAATCGATTGGTTTTCCGCAACTCTCACATGTGTGGGGGCGATCAAATTCATCTGAAAATATTTCTTTTTTTGCTTTGCATGAGGGGCAGGAACAAAAGAAGGATTTCAGATTTTTAAACTGGGTAAACCCCGGACATTGCTGTGGTGTTGTTGTCATTTTCATTCCTCCTGAAATTGATTTCTGGTTTTATGTTTTGTGGCCTGTTTTCTTTGACGAACTTCAATCGCCAACCGCCACACCCTACTTTGATAAAAATATTCCAATAAATTTTTGTATACAATGGATGAAAAAGTGTATTTGTTCACTTTGAATCATGTACGTGCAACCGAAAGCCCGAACTTATATGCTAGTTTCCATCCATAAATGGCCTTTTTCCGCAATCTCGGCGTCAAACTGCGGGGTTGCTTGTGCGGCGTACGATAAGTACGCCTCCGCACAACCCCTTGTTTTCCTTGACCTTACGGAAAAATTCTCATTTCTGGATTGGAAACACCCAATAGTACCATCCATAAAAGATGGATGGACACTAAATAACAAGACCGGCAATGAAAAGCGCAATCATCAAATGATATTTTCGGAATAAATCGAAGAACATTCAATACGCACAATCCCCTATTCTTGTCATTTCAGGAATGTACTTGTATCCCGTCCGTTTTTTAACCATTCACCCGATTCGGCAAAAAAACAGGTTCTGGTCGTATCGTTTAAAATCAATTGTTTTTTATAAAATATCAAAGGGTTGCCGGGGATCGGAGAAAATGGTGAAAAAGATTGTCAATGGTAAATAGCATTGGGAAGAATGCGCCGGTTCGCATCCCCAAATACAGGGGTTATTGTATTTATTTCGTTTCGGCGCTGGTCCATAATTATATGAAACATGGTGTGGAGGAGGAGGATCCATATATTAATTGCATTATAAAAATCGGGTCCGCCGGCGGCGGACAAATCAAAAAAAAGAGGGAGGACATGGGAATCGACGTTACCGTGATGATCGGCGGTGAAGCCGGACAGGGTATTCAGACCGTCGGAGATCTGCTGACCCGGATTTGCTATCGGTCGGGCCTGTATCTGATGGCTGTCAATGATTTTGAATCAAGAATTCGCGGCGGGCACAGTTTCATGCAGATGCGCATCAGCGACAGCCCCGTGCGGGGACCTGATCATCGAATACACCTGCTGGTTGCCTTGAATGAAGAGACTTATGAGCGTCACAAGGAGCAAATGGCCGAAGGCGGTTTGGTCATTATTGATCGGGAAAACGGAAGTGCCGAAAGCAATGTTTTATCCGTACCGATTACACGTCTCGCCAGGGAAGCCGGCGGCAAAATCGTGGCCAACACCGTAACCGCAGGGGCCGCCCTGACGTTGCTGGGAGGGCCGATGGAAGGGCTCAGGCAGGTTCTGAACGAGCATTTCGGTGACAAAAAGGCATCGGTGCTGGAAAACAACCTCAAGGCCGCGGATGCCGGCCGGAAAGCGGTTGAAGAAATTGAATTCAAGTGGCATCTCCTCCCC
>JAGXLE010000243.1 GCA_018334855.1 Desulfobacterales bacterium
GGGGAATTGAAAAATTTCGCATCAATTACCTTGTGGGTCTCGGTGGTAAACGGCAGCAGGTTGATCACGTAGTCACTTTTTTCAAAAACTTTTGCCATCTCGTCCGGGCCGTATATCTCGTCCACGAAATCCACCGGCTCCGGGCTGCGCTTGACCCCGATAACCCGCATGCCGAACACCGAAGCCTTCTCCGCTATCGCCCCTCCGATTTCACCCAGCCCGACAATGCCCACGGTCGCTCCGTAGATCTCGCCCTGCCGCGGGCTTGTATCCCACTTGCGCCTTGCCTGGTTCCAGAGAATAAGGTGAAAATTTCTGGCCAGGCTTATCATTGCGGCCATGGCGTATTCGGCCATGTTAATCCTGTGAATCCCGCGTCCGTTTGTCACAATTATGCCGCGCTCGAAAATGGCGTCCAGGGGCATGTAATCAACGCCGGCGGTAATAGCCTGAATCCATTTCAGACCCGGGGCGGCATCAATGATTTCCTTTGTGCACTGGAAAAAGGTGATAAGAATTTCCGTGTCCTGCAGGTATGAAAAAGCCTCATTTCTGTCGGGACAGCGCACAAATTTTAACTCCGGGTATTTTTCCGCCAATGCATCCGAATATTTTTCAGGAAAGTCGAAATTGATCAGAACCTGTGTCATGATTTAGCTCCCTTGGGTTTTGCCCTCTTAATGCGCCTTCTGTACTGAACCACGGGGAAAACAACGGCAATAAACGTGTAGAGCAGCAAAACCAGTGAAATCGGCCTGGTGACAAAAACAGAGGGATCCCCGTTTGATATGACCAGCGCGCTTCTCAGATTCGACTCCAGCAGGGGCCCCAGAATTAAGCCCAGTAAAATCGGTGCCACTGAAAAACCCCTTGTTGAAACTATCCAGCCGAAAATGCCGAATCCGAACATGACGTAAAGATCGAATATATTTCCGTTTGAGGCATAGCATGCAGTTGCGCTGCAAACCAGAATAAGGGCCGCCAGAATATAATACGGCATCTGAATTATTTTAACCCAGAACCGGATCAGTGGCAAGTTTAGAAAAAGCAGTATGACGTTTCCGATATACATGCTGCAGATAAGGCCCCAGACAAGATCCGGGTTTGACTTGATAAGCAGCGGGCCGGGACGCAGTCCAAACATCATGAAAGCGCCCAGGATAATGGCGGTGATCGCAGACCCGGGTATGCCCAGTGCCAGCAGAGGGATAAAAGCGCCGCCTGAACCGGCGTTATTTGCCGATTCAGCCGCACACACGCCTTCTATGGCACCTTTGCCGAACTTCTCGGGCTCCTTTGACACCCTTTTTTCCATGACGTATCCAAGCATGGATGCAAGCGTTGTGCCCGCCCCTGGAAGAGCCCCCACAATAAAACCGAGAACAGAGCTTCTCAGCACGGTAAACTTGCATTTAAGGGTTTCGGCCCAGGAAGGAAGAATCCGGTCGACATTGGCCAGAAAAACCTCTCCCTTCCTTGCCTGGGTTACGTTTTTAATTATTTCGGGAAAAACAAAAATCCCCAGAGCAACCGCGATAAAGCTGAAACCGTTGGTCATGTTAACCATTCCGAAAGTCAGCCTGTCCGATCCCAGCACGGGATCCATGCCGAATGTGCCAATGGCCAGTCCGAAAACAACCATCATCAGGCCCTTTAGCACAGACTGCCCGAACACGCCTATAAGGCTTACAAGCGAGGCCAGTATCAATGAAAAATACTCGGGCGAGCCGAACTTAAGGGCAAGTGTCACCATTGGCTGGGCAAGAAGAGAGAGTGCAAGCACGCTGAGTGTGCCGGCTATAAACGATCCTATGGCGGCTATGGCAAGAGCCGGTCCCGCCCTGCCCTGCCTGGCCATTTGATAGCCGTCAAGCGTTGTCATGATTGCAGGCGCGTCACCGGGAATATTTAAAAGTATCGCGGAAATGGAACAGCCGTACTGGCCGCCGTAATAAATCCCTGCAAGCATGATAAGGGCCGCAGTCGGGTCCATTCCGAAAGTCAGGGGAACCAGCAGGGCAACGCCCATGATCGCCCCAACACCGGGAAGCGCGCCCAGCAGGGTTCCAAGAAATGCGCCGATAAAACAGAAAAGAATATTCAACGGTGTTACGGCAACGGAAAATCCCAGAGCCAGATTACTTAAAAAATCCATTGCAGCGCTCCTCTACATGCCGAAAATCAGGTTTTCCAAGCCCCATAGCCCCGGGGTTGGCAGCATGACTCCCAGAAACGTGGCAAAAGTCAGATACATGGCAACGGTAATGACCAAGGCCAGTAAAAGGTTTTTCATTATTTTTCTGTCATGAGTAGTGGCCCTTTCAGCAATTACGAGCACGCCGAATGCCATTGCAAAAGTGCACAGCAGCCAGCCGAACACGTCGAGCAGAATAATATATGCCAGTAAAATTATCAGGATGAAAAAAGCGGGCTTCATCCTTTTAAGACGGGAGGCAAATGTTTCGGATTCCTCCGGGGCGTCTGCCTGGGAGGATAGAATGGAACTGAGAAGATATATTAAAGACAATACGGAAAAAAGAATACCCGTCAGTAAGGGGAAAAAGCCGGGCGGCGTGTTAACTGACTGCATCAGCATCGGTTCCGGGATATTCCAGGCCCTGATCGAAAAACCGACGCCCAGCAAAAGCAAAAACAGGGCACAGACAATCTCTGCTCTTTTTTCCATGGTATGGCCGTTCCTTTAGTTAGTGCCCATCCAGAAATGGCTGATTTGCCCAATTTCCGGATAGGCACCAGTTATAATTGACAGAATCGTAAAAAGCTTTCTATCCCGATAGGCCGGCATTTTTGCCGAAAGGAAATCTGTAAGCACCTTGGCTGATCGGCGGCGCGAAAAAGGAGTTTCCTATTAAAATTTATTTGTTTTTCTGTTCTTTCATTATCTTGACGATCTCCAGGAATTCTTTTTTTGCATCCATCATCCACTGCCTCAATTCCTCAGGCTCCATCCATCCGTCTTCCTGTATGTACT
>JAGXLE010000021.1 GCA_018334855.1 Desulfobacterales bacterium
CTGCAGTATACCCACGGATACGGACTGGTTATGACCCCGGCTGCCCAGAGCGGTGATAAACTGATGCAATGGTTTATCAAGGGCATTGATCCTGAATCAGATTACGGTTTCAGCGTTTCCAGGCCGGGCATATACTTCGGACTTGAAAAGCTTGATTATGCCATAGCTCCCAATGACGCAGGAGAGATGGACTATCCCCGCGGGGATTCTTTTGCCAGTACCGACTATAGCGGAAAAGCAGGGGTGCCGATTGACTCTGTTTTCCGCAAACTGCTGTTTTCCATTTACTTCAAAGACCGAAACATCTTTTTTACTACAAAAACAAACAATAACAGCAAGATTATCTTCCACCGCAATGTCAAAGACGCCATAAGTTATTTAACTCCCTATTTCACGATAGACAGCGACCCCTATCTTGTGGCTACCGACAAAGGCCTGTACTGGATCCAGGACGCATACACCCGCTCTAAATGGTATCCCAATGCAGCGCCCTATGACGGAAAACACAATTACATCCGCAACTCGGTAAAAATCGTCACAGACGCATACAACGGCACGGTTGACTACTACATTGCAGATCCGGACGACCCGGTTGTAAAGGCCTATGCCCGGATCTATCCCGGACTTTTAAAACCCCTGGAAGAAATGCCTGAAAAGCTTAGATCACACATACGTTATCCCAAGCACATCTTTGAAATTCAGATGAATATTTACAAAAAATACCACCAGAGAGATCCCAAAACCTTTTACAGGCAGGAAGATCTCTGGGAATTGGCCCACCAGACCAAAAAAGAGATTCGGGAAATCGGCACGCAGTCCATGCAGGCCTATTACCTTACCCTGGACCTGATAGAAAAAGACAACCCCGAATTTTTGCTGATTTCCCCAATGAGCCCTAAAAACCGCCCCAATCTTCGTTCCCTTGTGATTGCAGGATGTGACGGAAACCATTACGGAAAATTCTACGTCTACAGCTTCCCCAAAGGTGAACAGGTATACGGTCCTTCACAGATCAGCGCCCTGATCGACCAGGACACCGAAATTGCAGAGCAGTTTACCCTGTGGGATCAGGCGGGCTCTGAAGTAAAAAGGGGGCGGATGATAATCCTGCCTATAGCAGACGTGGTTTTCTACATACAGCCGGTTTATCTGAGCGCCTCGGCCGAGCTGAAAATTCCCCAACTCCGCCGTCTCATCGTTACCCAGGGAGACAGGGTGGCAATGGAGGTCTCTCTTGAAAAAGCGTTTGACCGGATAAGAAACAGCCTGGTGGCCCCGGAAGGAATAGCACCGGCGGACAAACCCGGTGCAGACGCACCGGATAAACTAAATCAGCACCCGGAAAATCCCCGGCAATCCAATGAATAAAGCTATGCAGTAAAAACCGTAAACATCTCATATTTCCAGTTGCCCGATGAAAAGAACAAGCAAATACATTATTACCGCCGTTTTGATTTTTTGCCTGATTTTAGCCGCCCAGGCCGCTTTGCTCCTGGCTTCCAACCTGCTTGAGCCCCGGGTTGAAAAAGCCGTCAAAAAAAGGCTTGATGCAAATGTCACCATCAATGGATTTGACATAAATATTTTCACCGGAGTCCATATAGATTCTTTAATCGTTGATTCCGACCCCTCCAAACAGTGCAAATCAAGCGGTATACGCCTGAGCGGTATTGATATTGATCACGCCTTTTCAGCATTGCTTACCGGTAGCTACCGGATAACTGATTTCGAAATAGCTGACATGGAAGCATGCCTGAATGCCGCGGCACTTAAGCGGCTTCTCGCCGGGGGAGTCATGGCCGGAAAAAAAGGCAGATCCCCGGGAGTAAAAATTCAAAACGGAACCATAAGCTTCAGTGACAGCCTTTTAAAAAAGCCGCTGCACATCAAAGATATAAATATTTCCGCCCCCAGGGGAGAAAACTTTGAGATATCCGGCAGTGCTTTTTTTGCAGGGGAGAAAAACCCTGTAAGAATAAACATGGAGGCTGCAAAATCAGTTGTTAAAGCCGAACTGCAGGTAAAAGATTTTGACCTACTTTCCATGCCGGGAATCAATATCCCGGAAAAAATCTTTAAGTTTTCAATGCCGGAGTCAGAGACAAAACTTACAGGAAACATTTCTGCCGTGTTTTCAACCCAAACCGGTATGATCACGATTAAAGGCGGCCAGCTTCTTGCGGCATCCGGCTATGTGGAAATTTTTTCCGGAGCGGCAAGTATTGACAAAAACGGAATACAGCAGGCCAAGCTCAGGGCGGGTACGCGCGGGCTGAGCATGAAGTTTTTAAACGGTTTTAACCAAAAACAGGTTCTGCCCGACGAATTTCGCACCGAGCTCAAGGAAGGAAGGTTTAACACAGAGCTTCACCTGAGATGGAACCGTGAGCAGGGACTGCAATACGAAGCAGAGGTTTTCGTTCATAACGCCTCGGCTTATATGCCCGGACTGGAAACCCGGATAGATTCAATCGAAGCAGAGCTTGAAATCTGTTCACCGGAAAAAGTGACAATAAAGACGTTCAGGGGCTGGATCTCCGAGGGAAGAGTTGATATTTCCGGTTTTCTCGATTTCAAAGACCGAAAAATAAAGGATCATCGTGTTGAATTTCAACTTGTTGAAATAACGCCAAACAAACACATAATGAACCTGCTTCCCCCCGAGGCACGGCAGGTAATAAAAAAAATGAAAGTTCAGAATCCCGAATTCGGGGGGCGCATAATTCTGGGCGGCGACGGTATAAATATTGACCTCGACACCAGGGCCGATTCAGCCAGGGTACCTGAAATGCCCTTTAAATTAAGCAGTCCTGCCACGCGTATAAAATGGAGCTCCGGCACCAGCAAAATATTTTTTGATGACATAAAGGCTTTTGTCGATAAAAGCCCTGTTGAGGGCAGGCTCGTCCTTGATATTGCAAAACCGCTTTCTGTAAACCTCTCCTTTGCCGGTCAATATCTGCAAATTACCCCGGAACTTGTTCAATGGCTGGGGATGGAAAAAGAGCCATTGAAAATAAGCGGCAGTTATGACATCAGGCTCAGAGCTCAGGGCTGGAATCCACAATCCATGCACCCCTCGGAAATAATAAGTAATTTAAACGCACGCGTGGACCTGCGCGAAATATCTGTGCACCATCAAAGCCTCGGGCGGGTTGCCGACAACTGGTACGGGCATCTTGCCATAAATTCCGGGCAGCTCCGCCTGAGAGACTTTACAGGAGATGTCTTCGGAATCGGTTTCCGCGCAAACGGGTCAATCCCAATAGAAGGAAAATCTGATACATCCCTCCACGTGAATTCGGAAATAATCAATTTGAATGAAGAACTTTACCGGCGGATCCCATCAGCAGATATTCTGCAGGAACTTAATCTGGAGGGACAGTGCGAGATAAAGGCCGAGCTGCAATCCGGGGGCAGCGGCATAATTCCGACAAAAGGAAACATTGCCGCAGTTATCCATCATTTTGAAATGCAGCCCAACGGCGTAAAGCTCGGGGGAGGGGGAACGGCAAGGGTAAATATCTCAGGTCTGAATACCGATAATATCGGCCTTGACGGTTCCGTGAATCTAAATGAAATGTATCTGGACAGATTTGAGGCAAACAGGGTTTCAGCGGCTTTCAGCTACAGGGAAGGAAAGCTTGAAATACCTGAAATAAAACTAAACGCCTACGGGGGAGTGATCCGGTTTACGGATTCATCAATAAACATTTCTGAGCGTAAATGGCAGACCCGGATCCTGCCTGCTCACATGGACCTGGAAAGCATTGTAGCCGCCATGGGAATTACCGGCAGGAACGCACCTGCAGGCAGCCTGAGGGGAGAAATCGATTTAAAGGGAAAAGGATTTGACCCTGAAGCCCTGCGCGGCGGCGGGAATTTCAAGATCAGCAAGGGCATTTTATATAACTTTCCGGTAATTGCATCTGTATTTAACGTTCTGGATCTGGAAATGCCGCGCAGCAGCCCGATAACCCACGCCTACGGCACCTTCGGCATACAGGACGGAGAGCTTGAACTGCAGAACCTGCTGCTTTCCGGCGGCACTGTCCCCATGCACATGAATGGGACACTGGGCCTTAAAAAAGGTGTCGCTTTTAAAAATCAAAAAATCAACCTGCTGGTAACAGCCGCCAAATCCAACGGTATTCTTGATCAAATTCCACTGGTGGGCTGGATAAAGCATTATACACTCGATCTGTTCAAAAGACTGGTCATGCAGGTCAGGCTGGAGGGAACCGTAGGGGACTACCAGGTGCACAGTATTTCCAGCCCGGTTACAAAACCCATTGAACAGATGTGGTCGCTGATGGAAAAACTCGCCCCTTCCACGCCTGAAAAATAAGTCAGCCATCAACATTACATATCGTAATTTTCCCTGACCAGCACCTCCCTGGGCTTGACCCCGTCGGAAGGCCCCACAACGCCTTCTTTTTCCATGGTCTCTATTATCCTTGCCGCCCTGTTGTAGCCGATCCTCAGGTGCCGCTGAACCATGGAAATCGAGGCCTGGCCGGTCTTTGCCACCAGGGCCACGGCCTCGTCATAGCGCTCATCGTAATCTTTTTGCCCCTCCTTACTGCTATCCTGTTCGGGTGCTTCGATTACTTCATCAACGTAATCGGGGGCTTTCTGGGTTTTTAAAAATTCAATAATTTTTGTCACCTCGTCTTCCGAGACATAAGCACCGTGTATGCGCTGGAGCTTGGCGGTACCGGGAGGGAGAAAAAGCATATCGCCGTCGCCGAGCAGGGTTTCCGCCCCGTTGGTGTCAATAATGGTCCTGGAGTCGATCTTGGATGATACCTGGAAAGAAAGGCGGGTCGGAAAATTGGCCTTTATCAGGCCTGTGAGCACGTCAACCGAGGGACGCTGGGTGGCAAGGATCAGGTGAATGCCAGCAGCCCTGGCCATCTGGGCAAGACGGGTCAGGCTTACTTCCACGTCCCTGGAGGCAACCATCATCAGATCTGCAAGCTCGTCTACGATCACCACAATATAAGGAAGTTTTTCAGGGGGTTGTTCGTCCTCGGAAGGGGTTTCCTTTGCTATTCGCGCATTATACTGCCTGACATTGCGTACCCGCTTTTCTGAAAGAAGTTTATATCGTCTTTCCATTTCCCGCACCGCCCAGAACAGCGAATTGGTGGCCTTTTTCATATCAGTAACCACCGGGGCGATCATATGGGGGATCCCGTCATAATTGGACAACTCAATCCGCTTGGGATCTATCATGATAAACTTGACCTCTTCAGGCGTCGCCTTATACAGGATACTTGTTATCATTGTGTTTAAAGCAACGCTCTTGCCGGTTCCGGTAGCACCGGCTATCAGAAGATGGGGCATGGTGTCGAGATCCGCCACCACCGGGTATCCGACGATATCTTTTCCAAGCGCGATGGTGAGCCTGGATTCCGATTTTTGAAAAACCCGGGAGGCCACTATGTCCTTAAATCCCACAAGCTCCCTTTTCTTGTTGGGAATCTCGATGCCTATAACGGCTTTTCCCGGAATCGGGGCGATAATCCGCACGCTCAAAGCCTTCAGTGCAAGGGCCAGGTCATCTGCGAGATTGACTATTTTGTTTATCTTGACTCCCGGGGCAGGGGAAAATTCATAGCGGGTGATCACCGGGCCGGGCAGAACCTCGGTTACGTTTCCCTGCACCCCGAAATCGAGCAGCTTCTGTTCGAGCAGCTTTGACTGCTCCTGCAGGTACTGATGATCCACATCATCTGTGATCTTTTCAGAATCCTCCAGAAATTTCAGGGGCGGAAGCTGGAAACCCTCCTGTATTTTCATGGACTCAAAAACCTGCTGCCTGGGCGCCGGGGCAGAGGCAACTGACCGGGAAGCCGGCTTCTGGATCTTAATTTGCGAAGAAAGCCGCGTGCCTTCACCCGGGCAGGCGGGTTTTGATTCGGTGGTCTCGGTTTGCGGGACCGCAGCAGATTTTTGTTTATTTACAGACTTTTTTATGCGCCTTCCCGTACCCGGAAGTCTCAGCCGTTTCAAATACACAAACAGGCTTTTTATAAATAACTTTATCCTGGCCGCGGCAAAACTTGCCAGCCGGGCGGTATTTCCGGCCGCCGCTACCAGTGATATACCCGTAGTCAGAATAAAACCGATTGCAAGAATCAGCAGCAAAATTATAAAGCCGCCCGTCGGGTTTGCATACTCCCGGAAAATTACCATCACGGGAGTTGCCAGCATACCCCCGGCTGAATAATCAGCACCCAGAATAAAGTAGCTGTCATTAAACATTGCAGCCAGTGCGCCGGTGCCGATTACCAGAAGAACGCTGCCCGAGGCTGCAAGCCACGGAGAAAGTCCTGAATCATATGTATAAAGGCGGATACAGGAGAAAAACAGCAAAACGGGTATCCAGAACGCGCCCACACCGAAAAGATCGATAAGAAGACCTGCCAGATACGCTCCTGCCAGCCCGAAAAAATTGTTTACCAGCCCCGGCTCTGCGGCGTGATTTAAGCATGGATCTGCCGGGCTGTAGGAAAGAAGACTTACAGCGGAAAATACCACGAGAAAGAAAATCAGGATGCCGGCAATTTCCTTTCGTATTGTCATTGTCATGTCATTTCTTTGCTCTTTTTTAACCGGCAAGGCCGTCTTTTCTGCTAAACTTCCAGGATAAAGGGAAAGATTACCGGCCTGCGCCTCATTGTGAAATTAAAATACTCCTTTAGAGTTCCCGGCAGCCGGCTGCGTATCACATCGGCCGGATGGGGAAGCCCCACTGCCTCATCCACGATTTCTAAGATCACGCACTTGGCGTCCTCTATTATATGACCGGTCTCTGTCTCAAAGACAAAACCCTTGGAGACGATTTCCGGGCCGTATACGACAAAGCCCGTATCCTCGTCAATTGCCATGGTCACAGCCACCATGCCTTCTTCTGAAAGCAGGCGCCTTTCTTTTAACACCGAGCGTCCCACATCACCGATGCCCTTGCCGTCGACAAGAACCTTGTTTGTGGGGATACGATCGGATATGCGGGCCCCCTGTTCTTCAAATACAATCACGTCGCCGTTTTCCGCAAGGAGAACCCGGTCTACGGGTATCCCGGACTCGGCTGCCAGCTGCGCGTGATGGTAAAGATGCCGGTATTCACCGTGAATGGGAATGAAGTAAGCGGGCCGGGTCAACTCCAGCATCATCTTTAATTCCTCCCGGAAGGCGTGGCCTGAAACATGAATTTCGGAAATTTTCTCATAAATCACGTTGGCGCCCTTGCGGAAAAGGTTGTTTATAATCTTTGCAATCGCCTTTTCGTTTCCGGGGATAAACTTGGATGAAAGTACGACCGTATCGCCGGGCTTGATCTTTACCTGCCTGTGAGTGCCGGTTGACATGCGCGCAAGAGCCGACATGGGCTCTCCCTGGCTCCCGGTTGTCAGAACAATGATCTGCTCATCGGGATACTGATCAAGCTCATCGAGCGCGATTTCCATTCCTTCGGGTATCTGCAGGAGATTTAGCTGCTTTGCGATCCTTGCACTCAGCTCTATGCTCCTGCCGTTGAACATGATCCTGCGGTTGCCGTCTTTAATGATATTGATTATCTGCTGAATCCGGGAAACATTGGATGCAAACAGGGCCACTATAACCCTGCCGGTACTGTTTAAAATTATACGCTCCAGGCTTTTGCGAACACGCGCATCAGACGGGGTTCGTCCCTCGCGCTCCACGTTTGTGGAATCTGAAAGAAGCGCCATCACCCCACGGTCCCCCAACCTCTTAAAAGCGTCAACATCTGTTTCCAGCCCCGAAATGGTTGAGTCAGAAATCTTGAAATCACCCGTGTGCACTATAAGTCCGAGAGGGGTATCAATCGCCATACCCACCCCGTCAACCACGCTGTGATGGACCCTGATAAATTCAAATGAAAAAGGTCCGATAGAAAGCTTTTCATCGGTCCGTATAAGATTTAAGGAAGCAGCGGGCAGCAGGCCGTGTTCCTCGAGCCTGTGGCTGACCATGCCCAGGGTAAAGGCGGTGGCATAAACCGGCAGATTGACTTCTCTTAACAAATACGGCAGGGCGCCGATGTGATCCTCGTGTGCGTGGGTCAGAATAACAGCCTTGAGCCTGGATTTATTTCGCAGGATATAGCCCATGTCCGGAATCACGTAATCCACGCCCAGCATGTAATCTTCGGGAAACATGAGCCCGGCGTCTATGACCACGATCGTACCGCCGTATTCAAAGGCCATCATGTTCAAGCCGATTTCGCCCAGTCCGCCCAGAGGAATAATTTTCAGCATAACAGCACGCAGATCAATAAAATTTAAACGGTAACGTCCAGCTCCCGGACAATATCTTCGATAAGTGTGATAAACCAGTTTCTCTGGAGCTCATTGGCATAAGCCATACAATCGCAGCGAACACGGTTGTGGGTCCTTACGAGAAATTCTCCCGCAAGGACTCCGGGCTTTAGCTGCAGGGCAAAATAAAGCGGTTGACAGTTTTCATGGGCAGCCTGAACTGCACTATAATATTGCGGATCAAGAGGTACCCAGTAAACCCGGTCCAGCATGGGCGGCCCGAACCGGTTCGTCAGATATTCTGCCAGCTTTTCCACGTCGCTCTCGCTAAGATCATCAATAACATATTGTTTCATTTTGGTATAACTATCACATTCTTTTTTAAAGCGCAAGTTCCGTATTTTTCCCGTCGGCTTCGTGTTCGATCAGTCTGGTTTTCATAGCAGATCCGCCTCCGAAACCGCCGACTGTGCGGTCGCTTCGAATCACCCGATGGCAGGGAATCAGCAGCGGCCATGGATTTGCGGCCATGGTATTGCCGACAAACCTGGCCGCTCCCGGTCTTTCTACCAAGGCAGCGATTTCCCCGTAAGTACGCACCTGTCCATACGGAATTTCAGATGTTTTTTTAAAAACAGCTCTCTGGAGCCGGGTCAGGCCTTTCAGACAAATCCATTTCCAGGGGGTCTCCAAGGGCCTGCCCTGGTCAAAGTAGCTGCGGATCATGTCATAAACACATTGTGCTTCCCTGCATAAACTGCGGTCTGGGCCGCTGCAGTCAGTATTTTCCGCAAATATTCCCTCCTGGTCCCGGGCAAATGTTTCAGGCAGAAAAATCCGCTCTATAAGAAACGGCTCAGGCGAAAACTTCACTGCAACCGTGCCAATCCACGCATTTACGTTAAAAACAGGCATTTCAATCCTCCGGGTAAAAGGAAAAAAGGTTTCCCGACTTGTCAAATTCCCACGTCCGCCAGGGGGTAATACGTTCCAGGCCGGCATCCGGCCCGATTTCTTTTTCAAGGGGCCTGGAAATCTCCATAAATTCCAGCGAAGCCGTATCTCTTATCCGTACGATGCCCGCGTCTTCGCCCTTTTCCAGTCCTGCAGTATGAATACACACCCGGAGGCAGCGGCGATCTGTTTCAAAATGGACCGGTATGGCGGCTTTTTCCGGGGAGATTGCAGTTACGGCGTTAACAGCGGTTTTTTCCGCGTCGATACCCGAAACCAGACGGCTGGTGGTAACATCGGCAAGCCCTATCCCGTTGGCATTGCCGCCGCTTTTCTCCGAGAGCTCGCGCACAAATATCCGCCGGGGATCGGGAGAAGTGTGAAAATCGCCGGCAATGTCACGGTGGCGGCCGACTACATTGGAATCCATGCCTATGCCTGAAATCTCCTTGCCGATTCCGTCCACCACGAGAACATCTATTTTTTCAAAGGGTATCCGCCCCATCATGGCATAGGCCCTGCGCAGAAGCTTTTTTTCCTCATCAACAAAAGATTCCGGAGGCAGTGCATGGATTTCCGAGAGCCTGCCGCGGCCGTCTTCAATAAGGGCAATGCCGAAAACAACGTTTAAGCGTTCCAAAAGAACCCGGGCTGCGGATTCAATCCAGCCAAATGAATGACCGACAGCAAAACGATGACATTCTGCCGCTCCTCTTTCCTTTCCCAGGCCGACTGCAAGCATTTTGCACAGGCCGCTTTCTATGTCTGCAAAAAACTTTGTATGCGGCTTTATCCTGTTTACCGGCACAATAAGATCCGCATCAAGAGCCGAGGCTGATATGTAGAGCCGCAGGCCTTCCGCTGTTTCTCCTGCAAGCCTGGTATCCATATCGGCCTGTACCGGCACGCCGGCACTTTTTGCAGATATGCCCAGGGAAGCCAGCAGGCGCTCCTGCCCCTCCGGGCCGGCTCCTCCGTGGCTGCCCATGGCAGGCACAATAAAGGGTTTTGCCCCCTGATTTTTCAAAAACTGTATAACTTCGAAAACAACCGTATCAAGCTGGTCTATACCGCGGCTTCCCACGGCCACGGCTACTGATTTCCCGGCTATTTGCGGTCTGTTTTTCATCACCTTTTCAAGAACCGTACGTGTCTTGTCAACGGCATCCTTAACCGGTAAAGAAACAAGGCGCTGATGAAATACTGCCATTTCCGGGAAATTCATTAAATTCCTTCCTGGAAGGCCGGATATATTGATATTAAAACCGACGGCAAAAGGGGAAATGCCATCTTACTGCAGTACGGATGATTCTTTCAAAATATCTGAAAGCTCATTGTTTTGGAAAGGCTGTGCCGGGCGCCCCGGCAGATCGGCAAGACCCCGGCCATCAATACATGGCCGGGGCGCAAAAAACCGGTATGCGAGCTAAATTTCTTCCACTGTTATAGCGCCGGGTTCGCAAACCTCGATGCAGCTTTCACATCCCAGGCATTCCTCGGCATTAACAGGAACAGACTTGCCGTCCTGAATTTCAAAAACCTCAACCGGACATACCTCGACGCATTCCTCGCAACCTTCGCACTTGTCGGCATCCACAATCGGATTAAAAGCCATTTTCAGTCTCCT
>JAGXLE010000244.1 GCA_018334855.1 Desulfobacterales bacterium
GGAGTAGCTGCAGTTCATGGGGCATCCGCGGCGGGTTTGAAACGGCATCATTGTATCTTTGCCAATTTGGGGAAGACGGGGATCCAGGTGAACTGCGGGGTCTGGCATCGGGTAGGCATTCAGCCGGGGGTTGCGGAAGGGGGGTGCCATAAGACCGCGGCCGGGGACCCACAGCCCGTTTAATCCGTCCAGATCCTCATTTGTTTCAAGCCTGGAGAGCAGTTCGAGCATCTCCCATTCACCCTCGCCCTGGATACCGAAATCGGCTCCCAGATAATCGAGCACCGACTGCGGGAATATGCTGTAGCCCGGCCCGCCGAGCACAATCGGGGAATCCGAGCGGCTGCGGCACTCCGCGATAACCGGTTTTACTTCTGAGAGCAGAAATTTGGGCGCATTCATGTTCTGATCATCGATATTTCTCACAGAAATGCCGATAACTTCAGGGGAGAATTTCTCAATTACAGGTACAAGAAACCGGGAAACATGCTCGGGCCGCATAAGGTTTACCACCCGGATATCATGTCCTCCGTATTCAACAGCAGATGCGACACAGGCCATGCCCAGCGGCAGCACGGTCATGTTGACCTGCTCGGTGTTGGCTGAAACCATCAATACGCGCATTTAACCATTCATTCCTTTATTTAAATCACGGCAGAGTAAACCTGCTTAAATGCACAGTCAGTCTCCGGAAGAGAAAATCTCAGTAATAAAACCATACTTCTGAAAAATCCTCCGGGCCGGCTCTGCGGTGACGAATCTGAGAAAGCTGCGGGTGTTTTCAGGGTTACGGCCGATGCGAAGAGGTGCGATATAATAGTTGATCGCCTCCCTCTGATCAACAGAAGGATCCAGTTCCACGCCTTCAATCTCCAGCCCGGCCCTTTTTGCCGCTTCGATTTCCGTATACCAGACAGGACCTACATCGGCTTCACCCCGGAGCAGGCGCGTGGGCGTTTCCCTGTGGTGCACGGTGGTCAGCAGCGCAGTGCCGTCTGCAAGCTTTTTTTCCAAAATTGTTTCGACAAGTTCCTGCCCGCCCGCCTGCTCGTACATTGCCGCCACATGTTCGGCAATGTGTTCATACTCGGGGTTGGGCTGGGAGACAACTATATCTTCCCGGCCCAGGTCTAACACGGAGGCGATGGCCCGGGGATTTCCCTTCCGGACCATAAGGGCCAGTCTGTTGTGAAGATAGACAAAATAATCTTCCGAAGCAATGATATCGCGCTCTGCAAGGGTCTTCATGGCCTTTTCAGATACAGAAGAATAGACGTCGGGATGAAATTTATATGTTTTTCCCCGGAACCGGGCTCCGCCGGCCAGGATCTGCCTCAGCTCCAGCCCCGGCGGTAGGGTCTGGTACACAACGGTTTCCGCCGCTGGATTTTCTTTCCGGAAAGCGTCAATAAGCTCGGGCATAACCATGAACTGGTTTCCGGCCATAAAAAGCGTCAGGTCCGCGCGGCCAGCCATCTCGAGTCCGTGGATATCATCGCCCCGTTCTTCCGGAATCTCGGGATAATCCGTATAAACCCCCATGCTGTACTCCTTTTATCCACTCCTGCTACGGCGTGCCTCCACAGGGGTAATAACCCCGTGGCATCGGCACGCGGTTGCAATGAGAAATTTTCCGGTTTTTTCCTCCACTTCCCGGCGGAGCCCAAACAATTCTTCCGGCCTGTATCCCCCCACACCCGGAGCAAGCTGGCGGCTTTGCAGCACAAGGACTTTAAAGCCGGGTATTTTCATCCGACGGATCTTATCAGACATGTTTTCTTCCCGCTTTTTCCCGGTCATCGGGCAATGATCCGCCGGTTCTGGACAATTATCCGGACACATGAAATCTGCAATGCTCACGTAAAGGTCCCCGGAAATACCGCATATAAGGTTTGGCAGAAAGGACTCCACGCCCTCCGGCGGCATGCATCTGCACACCTGCAGCCCCCCGCCTTCATCCAGACACCACCGGGCCGCAAGATGGACAGGCAGCGCCGGGATGATCCAGTCCGGGGCATGCTGCTGATCCAGCTCGCGTTTTAAAAAGGCTGCTCCGTCTTCATGTCGTAACTCAACATTGGACTGGGTTTCGAAAGTAAGATTTCCTGCTTCTGAATCCACCACCAGAAACCGCCGGTCTTTGCTTTGCGAAGCCAGCCTTTCGAGGGCTATTTTCCCGAACCTGCCTGCACCGATAATCCAGATGCGTTCCATGATTCCGCCTCGCCGGTTGAATTTAAGTCTGAACCAGAAATTGGACAAATCAGCCATTTATGGATGGACAATAGATAACACATTTTAACCGTCATGACCAGGCTGTCCACACAGGCAGTTCCCACCGCTTGACATAAAAAAAGAATAATGCCATAGGTTTAAAAACGCCGAATACAGGCGGCTTTCAGACCCGGAAATTCACACCTGTTTCATCCATCCTGCTACTTGAAAAAAATATGAAGGGACAACAGACATGATCAGTGACCGGCAAGTCGAAGACTCCAGCTTGAAAAAAATTGCTTATGTACTGGGAATCCTCGGCATCATCATCCTGGGCTTCTATACCCTCGGGCTGCTGAGCAGGCCCTTTGTCATCCTGTTTGACCTGCTAACGCCCTTTATCATGGCCCTTATACTGGCATATATTATCTCACCGATTGTAACCCTTGTCCAAAAAAAACTCCGGCTCGGACGAATGGCCGGGACTCTGCTGGTTTTTTTTGCCATCCTTCTGGTCTTTTTCGCAGTGGCGGCCGTTGTACTGCCCGTGATAATAACCCAGCTTGCAGCCCTGGCAGGGGTGCTGCGCACCGAAATTCCAAAGCTTCTGGCCGCAATCGCTGAAAGCCGGTATTTTAATGTTGACCCTGAGCTGATAAAAACAATTGAAACCAAGCTAAAAAATATCGAGCTTAATTATGAACAGATCCTGAGCTCGCTTATGCCGACTGCCAAAAAGGCCGCCACAGGAGGAATCTCAACTCTGG
>JAGXLE010000245.1 GCA_018334855.1 Desulfobacterales bacterium
GGAGCAGGACGGATCCAGCCATGTATATGAATACCTGAGAAGCAACAGCTATATACCATGGGGCCATTACGCGGCAAACATGGCAGAAGACAGCATCCGGTATTCCATGGCCGATCTTGCAACTGAAGACATGCGCGGCATGCGCCATCTGTATTATCAGCGCACATACGTACGGCTGGCAGCAGAGCTTGGCATTGACACAGGAGTCGGCCGGAGAGGGCTTTCGGATGACGAACTCGAAGACCTGCGCCGCAGCATCCTGGATATGCTTGCAGACGAAAAAAAGCGCAAAAGACTGGTTTTTAACCGCACCCTGTGGGGATGGAATTACGGCTTTGACTATGCGCCCACAAAATACCGCCTGCACGCCTCCCACCAGCAGATCCACCAGCAGTATGCCATGATCCCCAAACAGGTCTCGGAGGTGCCCGGATTTGACAATAACATGCCTTCCTATGCCGTGGGGGACCTTGTTGAGCAGTTTATCTGCGAATATTATACAAAAACGGAAACGGCCTTTTTTGATGCATATATCTCCGCAATTGAAAACAACCGGCGAATGAAGGGGGCGGGTGAGGGTGAAAACAGCCTTATCGTCCATGCCGACGATAACGTAATGTTGTTTGTTCCCAAGGCCCAGACTTCCCAGTGGGAGCTGCAGGTTATGACACGGCCGCGGGTCGGCAATATTGCAGAGGCGGATACGGCGGTCCGTCGTTCCCTGGACGAGGCGATACTGGCAGGCGCAAAAGCCCTGTCAAACCTGGGAGCGCGAATGCTAACCTTTTATGAAATTTCGAGGCGCTTTGATACTCCGACCACGGACCAGCGCCTCATTTATACACTGCTTCCCCGCCTTCCCGAATCGCCGGGCGCTTTTTCCGAGTCCCAGCTCCGCTGGATCAATGGCCATTACCCTGAGGATTTTGCCGCGGCCTGCCGGTCGGCCCTTTCGTTTTTGCCCGGCAAAGCGCCGTATTAGCTGCGCACACATGACTACATAAGCTTTGTGCCCGGCGGCACAGGCTTATCCGGAACACACAGTGCGACCTCGCCGTTTTCATTGTGAAAACCGGTGACCAGGCATTCCGACATCAGTGAGCCGATTTGCTTTTTCGGGAAATTCACCACTGCCACGACAAGTTTCCCTGCCAGTTCTTCCGGCTCATAGAGATCTGTAATCTGTGCGCTCGACTTTTTTATCCCGAGTTCATCCCCGAAATCCACGGTCAATACATAGGCGGGCTTGCGCGCCTCCTCAAACATCTCTGCACTGATTACCCGACCTACACGAAGCTCTACCCTTGCAAATTCATCCCAGGTAATGTTTTCCACTGCTTCCTCCGTTGTTGCCGGTAACGGCAAAGCTCTCCGGTTAAAACGCGTGTACAGGTTTGGTCAGGTAAAGCGTTTTGTTCTGTCACGTTCCCGTCCTTCTCTTATAATATCCACTATTTCCCCGGTAGAGATTTCGGCATTTATAGACGGTATATCCAATGGGGATGTGGTTATCTTTTCCGGTGCAAGAGAATACGTTCGTCCATCTTTCCTGCGAATAATGACCTTGCCGGAGGAATCAGCCTGCTCCAGAACTTTGGCAAATTTTTGACGTGCCTCGGAATATGTGAATATTTGCATGATTATATCTCCCAAACAGTGACATTACAGTTTTTTGCAATTTGGACCAATTGCCGGTCCAGTGTTAAAAGAGGGGTATTATGCCTGATTGTGCAATCCAGGAAATATGCGTCATAAGCGTACATGTTATGTTTAAACGCCAGGGCCAATACACTGTTAAAATCGGTACTGATGTATCGAATGGGTATGGATTGAAAAATTGCAATTCCCTGCTGTGCTTCTTCAAGATTTAATCGTCCCTTTTTAAGCATTAAGGAAAATGCATTGCCGATTTCCCATGGAATAGAATCAGGACCGATCAGCGTATGCCCGGATGTTAAACGGACAATCTGCTCCTTTTCAGGCTCGCCTGCAATTGTAGCAATCAGGGCTGACGTATCAATGACAACGTCCATAATTCCTCCCTCAAGGGTATATAAACAATTGTACAACAAAAGTTAAATTTGTCAAGTGGCAGAACGGTGGAAGTGTCCGGGGAAAACGGTTTTGTCAGGGCATGCTTTCTGTTATCCAGAAAAAGATTACTTGTTTGTTAAAGACCGGGTGCAAGTGTTATTAAACGTAATCCGGGCGCGGATAAAGGGCAGATGACTTCTGCTTTACATCTTCAGGTCTGACAGGATCCATGAAACTGCTGTTTCTCGAACCTTTTTACGGAGGCTCCCACCGTGAATTTGCCGACGGGCTGTGCCGGCATTCCCGGCATGATATCGATCTGCTCACCCTGCCGGACCGTTTCTGGAAGTGGCGGATGCGGGGGGCGGCCCTGGATTTTTTCCGCCGGATACATGATCCGGCCGCCTATGATGCGGTGATCTGCTCGTCGCTGATGAGCCTTTCAGATTTCCGTATGCTGTGCAGGGGCAGTTGCCCCCCGGCCCTGGTTTATTTTCATGAAAACCAGCTTACCTACCCGGTGCGCCCGGGCGAGACCCGGGACCTGCATTTCGGATTTACTGATATCACCACGGCCCTGGCTGCAGACCGGGTCCTGTTTAATTCAAAGACGCATTTTACGGATTTTTTCGATCAGATTTCGGCATTGGTGCGCAAAATGCCGGATTTCAGACAGACCTGGGCTGTTGATGAGATCCGGGAAAAGGCCGATGTCTGTTATCCGGGCTGCAGCTTTTCATGCGAGATCCCGGAGCCTGCCTTTGACCGGGAAGCCCCGCCCCTGGTAATCTGGAATCATCGGTGGGAATTTGACAAACAGCCGGAGGTTTTTTTTGCAGCCCTGGAGCAGGTGGCTGAAAAAGGAGTGGAATTTAACGTGGCCGTGCTCGGCCAGGCCTATGAAAAGATACCCCCGGTGTTTGAAAGCGCCCTCCGGCGGCTGGGC
>JAGXLE010000246.1 GCA_018334855.1 Desulfobacterales bacterium
GCGGCCCGGCGGCATCCCAGCCGAAAGGTGACAAACCCTCAGGCGGCTATGTATCCTGCGGAGGTTGATTATGCAGAAAAATCAGTTGCAATCGCCATACTGGAAATGGGTCCCGGCAGCCTTTGCTTTGGCGGGAGTGATTCTTTTCATTTTTGCCACCTTTGGCCCTCCTGCCTCGTCTTCCGGGTTTGTGGCAGCATTGAAAGGCGCCATTGCTTCCCTGGCGCCGGATTATGTGGACGGCAAGGCGCATTACCTGATGTCTGGAGGACCAGGCTCATGGGTTTTTGCTTTTGTGCTGGGCATGGCTATCGGGGGATTTATTGCCGCGCGTACCTTTTCGATCCCTGTTCGCGACATTCCGGAAATATGGGAGAAGCGGTTCGGAAACAGCCGGATCAGGAGGTATTTGGCCACTTTTGCCGGGGGGTTCATTATACTTTTTGCAGCCCGGCTTGCCGGAGGCTGCACTCTGGGGCTATTTATTTCAGGATCCACCCAGCTGGCTGTAAGCGGCCTGTATTTCGGCGTGCTGATCTTCGCCTTTGCCATGATCACTGCCCGCATTGTGTACGGCAAAACGGGAAAGGAGGAAAAATGAACGCTCAGATATTGCTGGGCCTGTTCTCAGGCATTGCATTCGGTTTTGTGATTCAGCGGGCGGGCGCCACCAACGCGGACAAGATGGCCAAGGCGCACCTGATGATAGAAGCCGATATTCCGCGATTCATGCTTCTGGCAGTGGTGATTTCGGCCGTCGGCCTGGTGGGGCTCCAGGCTTCAGGCGTGGGACGCCTCCTGATTATTCCCACAAGCCTGGTAGCCACAGGTATCGCGGGAGTATTGTTTGGCATCGGCTGGGGCCTTTGCGGATATTGTCCGGGCACCACATGGGCGGCCGCTGGCGAGGGGCGCATGGACGCAATTTTCGCTTTGCTTGGCGGGCTTGCCGGTACTGCGGTGTTTGCCCAGGTCCATGAAATTCTTATCCCCCTGCTGCATGCACCCACCAATGTTGGACAAATCACCCTTGCAGACTGGTTCGGCGACAAGCTGATTGCCGCGGCGGTTCTTATAGTGGTATTTGCCGTCTGTATCTGGGGCATAGGTCTGCTCTGGGAAAGAAGCGGGCATGCGGAGAACCGTTAAATCAGTTTTTATCATCGCCGTACTCGGGGCGTTTTGCCTGTTTGCAACAGGTTGCCAAAAATCGGGTACCAATGACTCCGCCCCGGATGTGCCCCGGGGCTATATTTCGAAAATACAGGTGGAAGTCCGGGACCGGATTTTGAATTTCGGTCCTTTTGTGGGTTATTATTTCAAACCCGAAACTCCTGGCGATTTCACCCGGGTACAGTTTATATGCTTTAATGAACACAATTTTTATACCAAAGACCTCCCGGAAAACGCAAAACTCTTTGAAGGCACTGCCATATTGACCCGCCTGCCAAAGGCCGGTTTTGATATGCCCGAATCCTCCCGGATCAATCCGGTCTATTTTTCAGATGCCCCGGCCGAATGGCTTGCCACCCGGCCCGAGCCCAAAGACGCGTTTGTCCATTTTCATTCCTGCTACGATGCCCAGGGTGCGGTGCTCACCGGCTACTGGATAAGACATGTTGCAGTGTCCGAATTCACCTATGACATGGGCGGCCGGGTGGGGCCGGACAGCCCGCTTTACCACAAAGTTTCCCCGGGAACAGACAAAAATTTTGCGAAAATTATCGAGTTTGATTACGGCCCTGACTGAAAAAGGAAGACAAAAAACTGATCAAAACAAAAGCTCTCTGTTGTCCGCATTAACAGAAAAATTTTGCCTGCAGTTAACCGAAAATAAATTATACACCAGATAATATCATCTTAAAAATCTCATTATTCTCCCCATGCTAAAAAGGTTTTTTTATTGACATTAACCTCTTTCCTTGGCATTTGTATACTTGTTGAAGACGGCAAGCTAACCTTCTATTTCTACTTTTTCCGCTTATTGCCCCCGTGAATCTCTCTACGATTTCC
Organism: Desulfobacterales bacterium; assembly: GCA_018334855.1. Taxonomy (GTDB): domain Bacteria; phylum Desulfobacterota; class Desulfobacteria; order Desulfobacterales; family Desulfosalsimonadaceae; genus Desulfosalsimonas. The sequence continues at coordinate 2,014 of JAGXLE010000246.1, forward strand.
ATGAGGATCTTTTCATGGAACCAAACAGGACTTTTCTTGCAAAGATAACCAAGCCCCGACTTCGGAAAGTTCTTCCCCGCCGGAGGCTCTTTGGCCTGCTGGATAAAAAAAGAGCCTGGCCGGGCACATGGGTCTGCGGACCGGGCGGTTCTGGAAAAACCACCCTTATAGCCAGCTACATCGAAGAAAACAACCTGCCCTGCCTCTGGTACCAGATTGGTGAGAGCGACTCCGACATTGCCACATTTTTCTACTATCTGGGCCTTGCAGGGAAAAAACTTGCTGCCGGAAACAAAGACCTGCCGATTCTGACCTCGGAATATGCACTGGGCATATCGACTTTCACCAGGAGATTTTTCGAAAACCTGTTTGACCGGCTGGAAAAACCCGGAGTTCTTGTTCTGGACAACTATCAGGATCTCGCCCGGGACTGCCAGCTTCATGAAGTTATACGGGACGCTCTTTCCGTTACCCCTGAAGGTGTAAACGTCTTTATTGTAAGCCGCATGCAACCGCCCCCGGTTTTGGCACGGAGCATGGCAAGCGATCTCCTCCATACAATCGGCTGGCCGGTGCTCAGGCTTCAGCCGCAGGAGACAAAGGATCTGGTGCGCTTATTGAGCCAAGACACCCTTTCCGAATCTGTTATTAGCTCCCTGCACGGAAAAACCGACGGCTGGATCGCAGGCATTATTCTTCTTTTAAAGCGGGCTGAAACCGAATCGGTCAACGCAGAGGCATTCACACAATTTACGGCACAAGAGGTGTTTGACTATTTTGCCAGCGAGATATTTGACAAAACTGACAAAGAAACCCGGGTGTTTTTGCTCTCCACATCTGTTCTGCCAAACTTTAGCGCCCCAATGGCGCAAAAGCTTACCGGTTCGGATAATGCAGAACAGATTCTGTCCAGAATCAGGCAAAACAATTGGTTTGCAGAAAGATATCCAG
>JAGXLE010000247.1 GCA_018334855.1 Desulfobacterales bacterium
GGGGGATACCATCTTGTACTTATCATGGGCTCTAAAATCTTCAGGGGATCCAGTTCATGGATTCCGTTTTAGGGCAGCCGCACAGGAGACGGTTGTGCGGCTGCCCAGGAGGATGTCTGCATGGCATTGACAGAGCATCCAAACTTGGTCCGGCTACATCCCCACGACCTTTTCAATGCTGACCAGGCTGTATTTGGGCCGGGTAAAGACTTGAAATTCATCTTTTTCTTCGTCATAAACGGAATTTACAAAGAAATTGCCCCAGTTTTCTTCATCCAGTCCGGGATAATCGGTCCGGTAATAATATCCGGGCCACCTGGTTTCAGTGCGGAAAAGCTTGTGCCGGGTATGTGCCTCGGCTATCTGGACCCGGTGAATATTTTCCCAGCACCGCATCAATTCGTGCAGATTTCGGGCAGCCAGCCTGGAAAGGTCCTCTTTCAGCCGCTTTAATTCGTCAAGCGCCATGTTTAACGTTATTTCAGAGCAGTTATACTGGTTCCCCCAGCCACCCACATATTCATCCATGATTTTGTTTAAGCGGAACATGGCCATTTTCGGGGTTATATAGTTGGGGTTGACTTCTTCGACAGGCAGGTCGTAGCGTTTTTGGGCAGCCCCCAGGGTAGTGTAGCCGCAATTCTGCTCATAGAGCTCAAAAGGTGCGAGAATGTCATTTTTAACCTTATCGATTTTTGCTGTGTCAGCCTCCGGCATGTCCGGGTTTTCCACGCAGAACTTGACGGCCGCCTTTGCGGCAATCCGTCCTTCGGTAAACGATCCTGATGAAAACTTATGGCTTGAGTTGCCGACCCCGTCTCCTGCGGAAAACAGTCCTCTGACAGTGGTCATGCGGTTATAACCCCAGAAATAGTCGGATGTGGATTCATCGGTCTGGAGGTCTTCCGGGCCGCTGGTCCATGCCCCCGACGCCCCGGAATGCGAACCTATAAAATAGGGTTCGGAAGGCATTATTTCAGATGGGCCTTCCTCGGGGAACACGTCCTTGGATGCCCACAGTACTGCCTGGCTGATGGTCATGTCCAGAAAATCCTCCCAGGCCTCGGCTTCCAGTTTTTTCAGTTCCTTTTTATAGGCTTTCTCATTGGGCGCGGATTCGGCCAGCTTGCCGATTGCCTTGTCCGTGTGGATCAGGATGGGACCGTCTCCGGAATACATTTTCTGCATCATCAGATGGTTTCTCAGGCAGGTGGGAATAGGCTTGACCTCACCGTAAGGCGGCCAGTTATGAAGCTCTCCGCCTTCTTTACCGCCTTCTGCCATGTAATTGACTCCGGAGGCCGAAGTCGCCGTGGCTTTAAAGAGCAGAAACCATGCGCCCACCGGACCATAGCCGTCTTTGAACCGGCCCGGAATAAAGACAACCTCCTGTGAACTCATTTCTGCTCCGGCGGTTGTGGTCAGATAAGAGCTGGAGCCTGCATTCCAGGGAGGATACCAGGCCCGTCCCAGTCCTTCGCCAGTTGAGCGGGGCCTGAAAACATGGACCGCCCCGCCTGCAGAGACCAGACATGCCTTGCAGTGAAACACGTAAATCTTGTTTTCCCGCACGCTAAAGCCAATGGCGCCGCATACCCTTTTTTTGTCATTTTTGTCCAGCAGCAGCTTGACGATAAATACGCGCTCATAAAGATTATCAATACCAACCGCAGTTTTGCCGGCTTCGGCCACGATGGCTTTGTATGATTCCCCGTTGATCATAAGCTGCCAGCGCCCCTCGTGCACATAATTGCCCTGGTCATCTTTCCAAAGGGGAAGTCCGTAGCCCTCGAACATGTGAACCGATCCGTTAACATGCCGGGATATATCCATTACCAGATCGTCTCTGCACAGCCCCATAAGGTCCTGGCGGACATAGCTCAGGTAATCCACCGGAGTATTTTCACCCTGGTACTGGTTAATGGCTGAAAGACCCATGGCTACCGCACCGCTTCTTTCCATGGCGGCTTTATCCACAACGGTCACAGTTAAATTGTTTTGTTTTGCCCAGTGCGCCGCCTCAACGCAGGCTCCTGAGCCGGCCATGCCGGGGCCGATAATAAGAAGATCTGTCGTGACTTCAACGGTTTCAAACTCTTCCATGATTTCCCCCTTTTTCTTATTTATGCTCGGACAGCGTCCAAAGTTTATCGGCTTTCAAGGATGCCGGCTCTGTGAACAGGAGCTGATCATCAAGTGTTCCGCTGCCTTCGCCAAAGCCGCCGTCCGGAGAAACATTGCCTTCGGCAACGGTCCGGATCGGGAATTTGAAGCGCTTAACCGTCCCCCCCCGGAACTGGACCGTCCACATGATATCCTCGCTTCCGCGCATGGGCATGCAGCTTGCCCCCAGAGGGCAAAAATCTGCGTAACCCCGGACCTCTATTGCCTGGGTCGGACAGATTTTAACGCAGTTGTAGCATTCCCAGCACATATCAGGTTCGCTGTTGTAGGCCTTCATCAGTTCTTCATCCAGAACCATGAGGTCATTGGGGCAAATGTACTGGCATGCGGTTATTTCCCCTCCTTTGCATCCGTCGCATTTTTCGTGGATTACAAAACTTGGCATTGCTCCCTCCTTTTCAAAAAATTTTATTTTGCATTCAATATGACGGGTCAAAGCTGCGTTTTGAGAAATGGTTCCCTATATGTTTTTTAAAATTACAAGGCAATGTGTATGCCACCCTAAGCCATTATGAGGTAATTATTTGATAAAATGATAATTATTTATAAATCCGGGTTCGGCCTAATAAATAAAGGCATGCAAATTGCATTTAAATTTTTGGTATAAGAGTGCAAAGCGCAATCAAGCACAAAGTTTTTGACAACCATAAGAGGCGGGAATCAAATCATGGAACGCTTCAATATTACAAAGCATCATGACACAATTCTTGATTCCATCAATGAGGGCGTTTTTACAGTGGATTTAAACTGGAAGATCATTGATTTCAACCGG
>JAGXLE010000248.1 GCA_018334855.1 Desulfobacterales bacterium
AAAGGATAACATCCATTTCTATTTTAAAAATCTGAAACCCTCCGGGATTTCCAATTTTACCGCATCTACTGCGTCAGATGCAGCCTCGCATAGCTCACTATAGCGAGTCTGCATCTTCCTTGTATATCCGGCAAACTTGAAAATCGCTCAATTTAGGTATCGCAAAGAAAAATTCCGGCTGTTCCGGAAGCAGCCGAGCAAAAAGCACCAGCAATAAAATCAAAACTCTTCAGAAACAGGCCTGAAATAAAGGTTATTTTAGTCTTCCCACTTGCCTTTGCCTGTCTGCAAAAAGCAGAAGGTAAGGCCGCCGATCAATATTAATGCAAAAATGATCAACATGAATATTGCGCCTGCTTCCATTATTCGCCTCCTTTCGCCCGGGTTTTAATCTGCTGAAATACAAAGGATAAAACAAGGGTAATCACAAGGACGAGCCAGATAATATGTGACCCGTTTAAGAAACCGATCTGATAGCCCTCGTAGGCTTCGGGAATGTCTTGGGAAAACCCGCCATAAATAAGCACGAAAATCAAAGCAAGAGGCACCACGACCTTTATCATCCATTCCCACCAGACCCCGATCCTTATCTCGGAGGTTTCGTTGGTATGGTTTCTTAATCTACCGGGGTTCCAGAACCAGCCTATGACGATGCATGAAATGGCGCCCGTAATAAGCAGACCGTAGAATGCAACCGCCCGGTCGAGCATGTCAAGCCAGTAGAGCCCGCCCTGGGTGGTAAATAAGGCTCCCACCAGAAAACCGAGAACGCATACGGTTGCTGTAATCTTGGCAAGGGCACCGCCGAACTTATCCCTCAGCGGCGCGATAACACCGCCGTGTGCCAGGAAAAAGGCTGAATCCAGACCAAGGAAGAAAAGGCAGAGGAAAAACAGCACACCGGTCAAAGCGCTGGCAGTCGGCATCATGGAAATGGCCGCCGGATAAATGACAAAGGCAAGCCCCAGACCGGATTCGACTGCTTCCTCAGCCGGAAGATTAAGGGCGCCCATCAAGAATCCAAGCGTACTGAACACGGCAAAGCCAGCCAGGAAACTTGTAGCATTATTTGCAAAGCCGGCAATCATAACGCTGTTATTGACATCTGCCCTTCTGGCGATAAAACTGCCGTACGCATACATGCCCGCCATTCCCACCGACAGGGTAAAAGCGATCTGGCTGAAAGCGGCAAACCATATATCTCCGGTTAAAAGTGCGCTCCAGTCAGGGCTCAGATAGTAGTTAAGACCATCTACCGCCCCTGGCAGCGTCAGTCCGCGAACCAGCAGTATTACCAATATTAACCAGGGGATCGCCACGGTATAGACAGCGATTTTGCCAATGACACCGGCACCTTTATACATGATCAAAAACAGCGCTATCCACACGATAGCCAAGGCAAACAGGGTTGGCCATACAATGGCGCCCAGCTCTGCGGGACCGGAAGATATCTGTAGAATATTTTCAAAGAAAAAACCGCCTGTAGCCGTAGCCGCTTCCTCACCGGTGCCCCATGCTACGGAAAACGAACTCATAGCATAGCGCAGTGCCCAGGCGATAACAACCGCATAGTAGGACACTATTAGAAAAGCCACAAAAACCGGCCACCAGCCAAGCCATTCCCATTTTTTGTTCATGCCTGAAAAAACGCCGGGGGCCCCTTTTTGAAACATGCGGCCCATGCCGACTTCCATAAGGAGCCATGGGATGCCCAGAATCAACAGGCCTATGATCCAGGCAACAAGAAAAGCCCCGCCGCCGTTATCATAGGCCAGATAAGGAAACCGCCATAAATTGCCCAGGCCGATAGCCGATCCAATAGCGGCAAAAATGAAGGTGGTTCTACTAGTCCATCTTTCCCGACTTTCTTCTGCCATTACGCCCCCTTCTACAAGCAAATAGTTTTAAAGAAGCAGCAAAATCGGGCATTTCCCCGAAAAACTGCTGCGTGCCGGACAACTTGTTAGGTTCGTTCAAAAGTGTTGGCACGGAATTCCATAAGAAGGCTTAGAGTTCCAAATGCCATTTCCTGAATTGGCTGTCGGCACAGACCTACCAAGCGTCTCATGTGCGAGAAGGGACCCTCCGATCAGCCCGTCAGAGCACATGAGGACGCCTTTTTCTGGTTGGACAAATAGTTGGTAGTACTCCTATCATCTCCGAGCTGGTTTTGCAAGACCCAAACCACATCAAGGTGCCCGGCTTTTCCAATCATAACCGCAGAGCCAAACGCCGCATGCCGGCCATCATGAACGGGAAAAACAAAAAGCAGCGCAAGGCGGCCGATATCGATCGGCTCAAAGGGACGGAAAAGGGGCTTGGATATGCCCGGGGCGCACTTGAAAGGCTCATTGGGGCAAGTCCTGTCGATAAATCCCTCTGCCCTGCCTGCAGCGGTTAAGCCAGGTAGCGCAGGAGGGCAACCACTGCCATTCCGGTCAGTATCGCCCAGACAAAACTCCTGCCCCGTATTGCGACAAGCAGGGTGGGCAGGGCGGCCCAGAGGAAATAATTCTGGGCGGATATATGCAGTTCTCCCTGAGGCGCAAATAAGGCCGGGGCGAGCAGGGAGGCCAGGACGGCTGCCGGGATCAGCTTGAGCCATCTGGCAAGCACCGCAGGCAAAGGCCTGGAAGATAATGCCAGGATAGGCAAAACCCGCGGTCCGTAGGTGACCAGCATCATAGCTACGATTATCAGAAAGATCTCTTTTTGATCCATTTCTCAACGACCAGTCCCAGGGTTGAGGCCAGCACGGTGGCAATGATTACACTGCTTTGCCCCAGCCCGAGCAGGATCAGGGCCAGGGAACACGCACCTGCTGCTATGGCGGTAAACAGGATGAGCAGGCTTTGTACCTGCCAGACCAGGAGCACGATAAACATGGCGGGCAGGGCAAAGTCGAGGCCAATGGGCCGCATATCCGAAACAAAGCTTCCGGCAAACAGTCCCATA
>JAGXLE010000022.1 GCA_018334855.1 Desulfobacterales bacterium
CCCTGAGCATCCAGGCCGGTGCGCGTTTCGTCGTGATTGCGGCAGTAGCTGCCCGCCACCAGGATCAGGCTGAAAGCGTGCGCGCCGATATGTTCGTAGCGTCTCCGGGCCGGGCCGTCAAATGCGATCAGATGTTCAAAATCCCGGATGCCGCTTTTGCAGAAATTCGGGTACAAGCAGGAGGCCAGCCATTGGTCAAGTCGGCCGCCGCGGTGCCACTGGTAAAGCCCGTGATCCTCCCGGCGGTGCCGCTGGACCCGGTTATGGAAAAGCGGGATTGGCGCGGTGTGAATTATGTCTTTGGAAGCCAGCCTGCCGAAGATATGCGCGCATTGGGCCAGAACCCTGCGGCATTCCGTCTTTGGCAGCATGGCGCCTTTTGCCGGGTGATTGGGATAGCAGAAATAACTCCGGCAAGCCTTAAAGGCGATGGCATGCCGGTTGGCATCGATTTCCAGATCTCCGGGAACCTCCATGACGTCTGCGTCCAAACGATATACAGGCGGGTTTTGGCCCGTGATCGGTTCCGGGATTTCAAGCCGGCTTTTCCGCACCTCCCGGAGCCGGGAAAGATACAGCATCCAATATGCCTCTGCTGCCAAATCGGATATGGGCTGGCCGGGCCGGGCGAATTTCAGCACCAGCAAACGACCGTGTTCTCCCGGGCTGTCTATTAACAAGCTCCTGCCAATCCACTCCATTTGTCCGGGAAGGGGCGTGCCCGTAATCTCGGACAAGTCACGGACCGGCTGAACACTGGGGGAGGGATTTGGAAAATCCGGGGGCACCGATTCCCTGGCAGCCAGCGGCAGGGCGCCCATGGCTTCCGCCGCAGCCCGGAAGGCAGGGCCGGTCTGGTCGGCCAGAACTTCGGCCAGAGCCGTGCGGGCCTTTTCGGCGGTGTTATCCGGAGTGGGGTGGCAGAGCATGGAAGCCAGAGCATCCGCGGCTTTTTTGAACAGGAAAAACACTTGGCGCTGGCGGTTGTGTGCCGTGCCGAACAGAACGCAGCAAAGGGCGTCAGCCGTGGCCGGTTTAACAATTTCCGGCTGCTGTGCGATAATGTACTGGAGGTTGGACACCTCCATGTAAGTAGTGGTAAAGTCGGTTTGCCGGTGCAGAAGATAAGATTCTGCAGCCGCGCGTTCTTTTTTCAGGTTCCAGGCATACATTGCCGGCTGATTTCCAGGGTGTTTTTTTTTAAAATTGGCTATAGCTGCACTTATCTTTTGATCGTTTCATACAGTGTGTTCAGTCCGCCGGTCAAGCGTTTTATGAGTTTGAGTATATATCGGTTATTGTGACGTGCCGTCGCGGGTTGACAAGCCGGCCGGGGTTTTTTTGTATTAAATTACATTATTTTCCCAAAATATTTAACCGGTTGTCTTCGATAAACGGACGGAATTTTTTTATTGACATTTCCATTAAAACTATTGAACAAAAGGGAGGAACCCGCCTGACTCACCCAAGCAGAGGAGAACTGGTTATATGAAGTCATGCAGCATGCATCCGACGCGAACGGCGCACTGGCACTGCCCTGAATGCGGCCGCGATTACTGCCGGCAATGTGTCATAAGGCAGGAGGGCGGACCTCTTACAGGCGGCCGCCTGCTTCGTTCCTGCCCCAAATGCCTTGCCGAAACCAGTTGGATCGGGGCGGAAACCGTTATCAAGCCCTTCTGGGAACGCCTGCCAAGATTTTTTGTTTATCCGCTCGCACCCGGCACCGTGATCTACATGGCCGTTCTGGCGCTGGGGGGCCTGGTGTTCCGGAACTGGATCGTTCAGTTTATCTGCTGGGTTCTTCTGCTTAACTATGCATACGTGGCGTTGAAAAACACGGCAAGCGGCAATCTGAACCCGCCCGGCGTAGACGAGATGATATCCGGGGATTTTCTGGGCGTAGTACTTCCCGTGGTCAAGCAGGCGGTCCTGGTTTTTGTCCTTATCGTGCTCGGCGTTTTTGTTGCAGGGCATACAGGCATTTTCGGGGGACTGAGCTACCTGATTCTGGTGATGTTTATGCTCCCCTCGATGATTATCGTGCTTGTTAACACTGAAAGCCTTTTAACAGCGCTGAACCCTGCGGCGTTTCTGGCCCTGCCGTTTAAGATAGGCAAGGCCTATTTTATAATGTTTGTCTTTCTGGCGATTTTATTCTTTGCTCCCGGCGCCCTGCTGCAATGGTTACTGCCGTATCTTCCCGCCTGGCTGGGAGCTTACCTGATGGCGTTTGCAGAGAACTATTACACGGTGATCTCCTACCACCTTATGGGTTACGTGCTTTTGCAGTACCACGAGACCCTGGGATATGAAATGGGCGCAGATGACATCAGGGATCCTTCCAGAAGGGAGCCCGAGATTGCTGATGAACCGGCCGTGCGCGAGGCAAAGATGGTGGAGGTGCTTTGCAGGGAAGGCGATCATGAAAGCGCGGTTGAGCATATCCGCCAGTGGCACAGCCAGGGGGGCGAATTTACCGCTGACCTGGCAAGGCAGTATTTCCAGTTATTAAAGAATAAGAATGACACCTCCGGCATGCTTGAACACGCCCCGGAGTACCTGGATCTTGCCGTGGCCGAAGGCAGAAAGGACGAAGCGCTGGAAGTTTATGACACCTGCAGAAAAATCGACCGGAATTTTACCGTAAATCCGCCTGCATTGTTTAAAATCGGGGAATGGATGGCCGAGGCGGGGCGGTTTAAGGATGCTTTGAAAACTTTTTCCAGACTGATCAAGAAATTTCCAGAGGCAGATGAGGTGCCGCTGTCTTATTTCCGCCTGGCCCAGCTTTACTATGACCGACTTATGGATGCTGACCGGGCCAGAAAAATCATGAGAACCCTAGTTAAAAAATTTCCTGATCACGAAATGAACAGCAGGTTTCAAAATTATCTGGAATATCTCGGCGGGGTATAATAATTCTGTCAAGTGGCGAAATCACTTTACACACAATTCCGATTTTGTTATAAATTGATAGGTTAAAAGTAAGTTCCTGTTCCCATTCCTTAACCTGTTTTGAGCCTGTTTGCTTGAATTGTCATCAGATTTACTTTGGCAATATGGTTATAAGGGTATTACCTGAGATCCATATAATGAATTTTGGATGGAAAAATTGGTGAAAACAGAATCACTTCCCCCCTTCTGGCCAACCGCTGAAACAGCGATTTCTTATCATCCATCTCATCAGCCGCAGAAATATTTACGTCGCCTTTTCCCCGGCCCTGCCGCCTGCAGAAGCATATGCCGAAATATTGCAAACCCGGAAGAAAAGTATGCGGGAGTCCGGAGAGCCGACGGGATACTGCGGAAGTCCGGCCTTGAGGATTTGAAATCGCAGGATAAGTAAGAGGAGGGCCCCGGTTTGCCAAAAGCCCGATCCCTGTCAAATTCCCTGATGATTGGCCTGGTGGCCGGAATAATCCTGGTCTCTTTAGTCAGCCTGCTGCTCAGCAATGTCTATATATCAGAGAAGGCGGAAGCCCAGCTGGCGCTTGCCGCGGACAGGAATATTGGACTTCTCTGTGAAATCCTTGAAGAGCCCCTCTGGGACTACAACATAGCCGCGGTAAAAAAAATCGGCCGTACCTTTGCGGTTAACCAAAAGATTGCCCGTGTCAGGATTACAGATGATAGCGGGACGGTTCGGTATTTAAGTGAAAAGGAGGATTCTTCGGGGATTATGGAGAGGACGGCTGATGTCAGCCATGAGGGCCGTAAAATCGGCCGGGTCGAGATAGCCATGAACCCCGGGTATTTCAGCCGGCTGAAGCACGATATGCTGAAGACTTCCCTGATGGTGGTGGCGGTGCTGCTCATGTGCCTGCCGGTTGCGGCCTGGCTCATGGTCCGATTCTTTCTGCAGAGGCCGCTTTCGGATCTAAGTAATATTATAAAGGCTTTTGCCCGGGGCAACTTCAATCCCCCGGAACAGGCCACTCCAGTCAGGGAGTTTGAGCCGGTGGTCACCCTGCTGCGTTCCATGGGCAGGAAAATCTCCGACCAGATGCAGGAACTGCAGAACCAGCTTGAGGAACGCCGCAAGGCGGAAGAGGCCCTGGGCAAGAGCAAAAAACTGTTGCAGGAGACCCAGAAAATCACCGCAGTAGGCGGCTGGGAATATGAGCTCAGCTCAGGCAGGCTTACCTGGACCGAGGAGACCTATCGTATCTACGGGGTATCTCCTGCTGAATACGACCCCAACGATGTAGACCGGGATTTCGCCTTTTACACCCCCGGCGATCAGGAGAAAATTGAGACCGCTTTCAAAAAGACGGTTCGGGAGGGCACTCCATATGACATGGAACTGCGCTTTGTCAATGCCAGCGGTGAAAATCTCTGGGTGCGCACCAGCGGCAAGGCTGAAGTAAAAGAGGGCAGAGTCGTGCGGGTGTATGGCAATATAATGGACATCACCAAGCAGAAAAAATACGAGGAGCGACTGCGCCAGGCCCAGAAGATGGAGGCAGTCGGCACCCTGGCCGGCGGTATCGCCCATGACTTCAATAATATTTTAAACGCCATTATAGGCTATGCCGAGCTCATCCGCCTGGAGGCCACGGGAAAGGCGGGGGATTATACAGAGGAGGTGCTCCAGGCAGGCAGGCGGGCCGCAGGACTGGTCCGGCAAATCCTTACCTTCAGCCGCCAGGCGGAGCAGGAGTATCAGCGCCTCTACATTCAGTTTGTTCTCAAGGAGGCCCTGAAGCTGCTGCGTCCCACCCTGCCGGCGACCATCGAAATCAACCAGAATATTGATGAAGACTGCCCTGAAATCCTGGCAGATCCCACCCAGGTCCACCAGGTGATCATGAACCTCTGCACCAACGCCTATCAGGCCATGGGCGACAAGGGGGGCAGGCTGGAGATCACCCTGGAGCAGTTGACCCTGGCGGCAGGCGATTTAAGTCTGGCAAGGGAAATGGCCCCAGGCAGTTATGTCGTTCTTACTGTAAGTGATACCGGCTGCGGTATGGACCGGCAAACTTGGGAAAAGATCTTTGAACCCTATTTCTCAACCAAGAAGAACCAGGGCGGCACCGGTCTGGGACTGGCGGTTGTCCACGGTATTGTCACTGATTGCGGCGGCAGCATTTCCGTCTACAGTGAACCGGGCAGGGGAACCACTTTCAAGGTTTATCTACCAGCTGTGGGCGGCGGGGAAACGCCGCAGGCAGAAGATCTACAGGTGGCAGAAAACATCCCGGAGGGGACAGAGCGCCTGTTGATAGTGGATGACGAGAAGGCCCAGGTTGATATGGAGAGAATCATGCTGGAATCCCTGGGTTACCTGGTGACCGGAGTTGTCAGCAGTATTGAGGCCTTGGCGGTTTTCAGCGCTCAGCCGGAGGACTATGACCTGCTGATTACCGACCTGGCCATGCCTGAGCTGGACGGCATCGAACTTTCCCGCAAGGTTCTGGGACGGCGGCCGGATCTGCCGGTTATCCTGATCTCAGGATTTGGCGATGCCCCCAAGATAGAGGAAGCCAGGGCTGCCGGTATACGGGAATACCTTAGGAAACCGGTGGCTAAAATGCAGCTTGCCCGGGCTGTCAGGAAAGTACTGGACGGGGCCAGGGCAGACAGGTAGTGCGCTGATTCTGCTTTTTTCCACTATGCCGAAATCCCCGAGTACCAGGTACATGCAAAGGATTGCCACCAGTACCGGAACCGGGCTGGCCGGCCTATTATCGGGTTTGTCTGAGGGGGTTTTATGTTAAATAAGTTGCTGTTTTTTTTATCTGTTCTCGCGGTTTTACTTGTTATATTCTGCGGACCGGTTTTCGCCCGGACAATTACCATTTCCACCGGCAATTATGTTCCCTGGACGGGGAAAGATCTGGAGAAGGGCGGCCCCTATTTGCAGGTGGTCAGGGAGGTTTTCAACCGGGCCGGCTATGCTGTTAAGTTTAAATTTTATCCTTGGAAAAGGGCTCTGATTATGTCCAGGGAAGGGAAATTTGATGCCTCTGCTTACTGGGCGACCAGTGAGAAGAGAAGGGAAGATTTTTACCAGAGCGAACCGCTGGCCTGGGACAGGGTGGTATTTTTTTACCGGAAGGAAAAGCCGCTAAAAGACTGGGATGGTTTTAAGGATCTTAAGGAATACCGGATCGGGGTTACCCGCGGCTATACCTATACGGACGAGTTCTGGAAGCAGACTGAGAAAAGAAATTTGAATTTTGATAAGGCCAACAATGATTTAAGCAACTTCCGAAAACTGATTCGCGGAAGAATAGATCTTTTTCCCTGCGAGAAAATCAGAGGTTATACGCTGCTCGATAAGCATTTTTCAGAGGAGATAGCTGCCCGGGTGAGTCACTGTCAGAAATCACTAACCATAACTTCCTGTCACCTTATCTTTCCAAAGGCGCTGGAAGGTTCATCTGAACTTTTGAAAAAATTTAATGAGCAGTTAAAAGCACTCAAAGAAGAGGGAGACTATGACAGCTACTGGGAGAATATCAATGGCGGAAAAGACGGTATGCTCAAGGCTTTCTGATTTTGATGGTTTAAAGGTATCCGGTCCGTTTTTTTATATCGGCTATCAGGAAGGCTCCGGATGCCGGCTGCCTGCAATGCGGGCTTCCTGGGATTGAGGATAGCGCTTGCAAAGAATTTGCCTGTATTTTTCCGCTTTTTCATTCATATTCTGCTTTTTAAGAGCATTGACCAGCCGCAGCAGCAGGGCGGGCAGCGACTCCAGATTCGGCCGTTGACGGATCAGATAGACCAGGATTTTTTTGCCGGCCTCTATTTTGCCGGCCTCCAGAAAAACGGCGGCAAGCCTTGCATACATATGATCGGGCAGACCGGAACGGCCGGAAAGCCCGGCGTATTCATTGTAGACCCGATAGATTTTATCAGAATCGTTTTGACCGGACAGCAGCAGGGAAAGATATTTTTGGGCCGCCTCGTCAAAGCGTTTTGTTTCAGGCTCCTGTTTTTCCAGGTTAAACAGCAGGGAGAGGGCTTCTTCATGCCGGGGATTGATTTCGAGCACTTTGTATAGCATGGGGCGTGCCCCTTCAAAATCAAGACGCGAGACCTTCTCCATTGCCTTTTCAATTAATTCCGGGGCGGGATCTTCGGGGGCTTCTTTAAAAAAGGCTTTTTTTGCAGGTGCCATCACCTGTTTTAAGCCTGCTGCCAGACCTGCTCCCCCTGCCAGTCCTCCGGCATGGGCCATGTAGGCCACCCCGCCGGCAGACCCGAAGTAAAAAGCGAGCAGCTCCTTTCCAAGCCAGAGCGGAAGAAGTAGAATTGCGGGCATTCTGAAATAGTCAAAATAAAATCCCGTAGAAAAGAAGACACGGATCCTGGTGAAGCCGTATAGTACTGTTAATGCTCCCATCAGGGCTGCTATGGCTCCGGATGCGCCAATACCCGGCACATAACTGTTATGGTGCACGGCAAAATATACCACAGAGGCAAATATGCCGCCAAGAATATAGCAGAAAAAGTATAACAAGCGTCCCAGGCCCATTTCCAGGACGCATCCCACTATCCACAGAAACACCATGTTACCGAGAAGATGCCACAAGCCTCCGTGAATAAACATCATGGTGACAAACATCCACGGTTTTGCCTTTGCAGGGACCAGACCGTAGCTGTGGGTGACACTCCGGTTCCGGAGCTGTTCAAATTTTGCCCGCTTGTTTGCCCATGTGTTGTACTCCGGGCTTCCGGCAACGATTATCTGATCATGGTACAGGGCATTCATAAAATCGCTGTCGCGCTGCATATCGGTTAGCAGGACAAGATTTTTCCGGTTCGGCTCTTTAAAAGTTTTTATTTCCGGTTTTTTGCCGGTTTCCGAGGCTATGTGGTCTGCATAAAGGGGCAGCTCGATTGCTGCAAGGCCGCTTTCAAAGTAATACTGGCGGGCTTCTGTGACCTTGCGGGTGTCTCCGGACTGTATTACAAAAAAAACAAAACAGTTTATCGCTATCAGAAGCAGTGTGACAATCGGAAGGTTGCGCAGGCTGAGTTTGCCTTCAATCGGTATAATAAGCATTTGTTATTTCCGGATCTTTTCCAGGTTTTTTAGGCGCAGGATTCGATTTTTTACCCCAGGATGGGTTGAAATCATAGAAGGCGCTGAGTTTCTTCCGCTTTTTTCAGCCAGGCGCTGCAGTATTCGGCGATAGGGTTTCGTGCTTCCCATGCGCCTGATCAGGTATTTTCCTGCAGCAAGATCTGCCTGGCGCTCAAACTGCCTGGAATATCCGCGCTCCACCAGCATGGTCGGCAGGGCGGCTCCCAGGGAGGTGGCCGAGACTACGTCTCCGAACAGGGCAGAGATGACGAAAAAAACGCCGGCATTCTGAAACACCATCCGCAGGCCGTGTCTTTCCTGCACATGAGCCATCTCATGTGCAAAGATCCCTGCAAGCTCCTTTCTGCTTTCGGCCATTTTGATCAGATCGTCTGTAACAAGGATTTTGCCGGATGGAAGAGCGAAAGCATTTGCCCCGATTTGCGGGGACTTGCGAAACAGCAGCCTGAAGTGCCGATCTCCTTTCATGTTTCCGGCAATCTCGTTGAAATAAGAACGGATTTCAGCAATACGGGGTTTTGGCAGCTCGGTCTTTTCCAGGAAACGTTTATCGAGCTGGGAAAGCGCCCTGTCGCTGACTGTTTCCATCATTGCCGTCGGAACGGAGCTTGCGGCCTTATCCGCTAGAAGCGGAATGCCGTATGCTATAAAAAACCATACGCATAACACCAATCCGGCCAGGCTGAAAACAACCAGTCCCCACCTTGACTCAAGGCCGTGGACCAGTTTCATTCCGGGGTGTTTGGTATCATAAAGCTCGAGTTCTGCCACGGCATCTTGGTTATCCGTGTCAAGGCGGGCTCCGTCTGGCAGATAAATCGTGCGGCGGGTCTTTCCAAGCGGCGGGGTGATCCTGCAGCCGTCAAGCGGATCAGCGCGGATAAAGTCGCCGTCACTGCCGCAGATGCTTAGCGTTTTGCCGTCCTGTTCTACATTGACCGCGCGGGCAGCGGAACTTTTCCCGTCAAACAGGGTTGCTGCAAATCTGCTCATAATCCGATCTCGATATCAAAAAAATCCACCGCGGCCTCTCCGATAGCTGTCTGGTCAGCTTCGGTGGCAGCAGCAAAATCCTCGAGACTGCCGGGGGTTATTGCGCGGATATGTTCGATAATATACCGGGCCCGGCGCACCTTGGCCCACGGAATTAACAGGCCGGCTGAAAAAATAATGGCCAGGGTATTTGTAAATCTGATCCACATCAGTTCCCACGCCTTTAAACTGCCTTCAAAACGGAGTGTCCCAAGGTTGGTTGAATCCAGGCAGTGGTTGGTCAGGCGGGCATAAACAAACTGCTTGAGCAGGCTAATTACAATAATTATCAGCGCAAACAATAGCATGGAAGTGACAATGACAAAACCCGCAGTAGCCCAGGCTTTACCGGAGGAACTGCTGTCAGCCATCATGGCTGTGGTCGCGGTATAAATTAAGACGCCGATTATCAGGCCAACGGTTATCAGCCCTGCAAGAAGGTAGATTGCATAAAAATATCCGGGACGCCCGTAAAACCGGCTTTGGGTGCTGCCGTAGGAAAGACGTCCGAAAAAATAAGCTTTCTGCCTAAATACCCAATAAGGTATGATCAGTCCGAGGGTCAGGGGAACCAGCAGGGCATAGAGTGCGTAGACCTTATAGCTTTCACCCGCGGTTCCCATAAACCTGAACCTTATGTTGCGGTATGCTGAATTGTGGGCATTAAATCTTAGAGATTTATAGATAAGAAAGGGCAGGGCAAGAAGAAACAGCAAAATCACAACAGCGCTGTAGGCAGGCGTAAATATGTCCAGCAGAAGATAGATGCCGATTGCTCCTGCTATAATAAGATTGCCGCGCAGAATAACCTTTGGATCTGCAAGGTAATCAAATGCCTGGCCGGCAAGAAAAGTGTTTGCAAAAAAATACCGCCTGGTGCGGACCTTTGCCCAGGCTGCGTAAATGCCGAGCGTAATGATTGTAAGAAAAAGGTTTACGATCCAGATTCTGAAAAATTCGGAGCCGGTGCCGGTGAATGCAAGCGGATATATCTTGGATCCGGGTGTGCTGACCTCCTGGAGAGATCTTTGATGATCCGGCCCCGACACAGTGTTCTCCATGCATGCTCCTTTACTTTAAGATTGGTTTCTTATTTTAAAACCTTTCATTAAACGTTTTTCACAGGTGACATAATCCTTTTTGATTTTCAAGTAACAAACCTATATTTTGCTATTTTTTCTAAGATTTTTTCCCTATTGTCGATTTTGACTTCATATAGCCGCTCTTGTAAAAAACCGATTATACATGATTTCCCGGCAGGATTGATCTGCCTGTTGATTTTTAGAAGAATTTATTTTATCAGGTCGATTCGGCAAAGAAAATAAAAAAGGAAAATGATGTGAACGCTTCTTCCAGGTCAAATACGCATGTATGCCCGTGGTGGATGGCATATACGTTTGACAATCCTATAAGGCGCATGATTCATCCGCCTGAAAAGATACTGGCCGGATATGTCGGCGCGGCAATGACGGTGCTGGATCTGGGCTGCGGATTCGGCCATTTTTCAATCGGAATGGCGAAAATGGTTAAAGATTCGGGCCTGGTAATTGCCATAGACATTCAGGCCAGGATGCTTGAAAAAACCATGGCAAGG
>JAGXLE010000249.1 GCA_018334855.1 Desulfobacterales bacterium
TCAGCGATTATCAGCATTTCGCTCCGCCAAACTGTTAAACTACTCGGAGCTCGCCCGTGACGCGGGAATTTCTGTGGATACGGCCAGGCGGTATTTTGAGTATTTGAATTTGTCCTACCAGACTTTTTGTTTGCCGCCGTATTATCGAAACATCACCAGTGCCGTCATAAAAACCCCCAAACTATATTGGGTTGATGTCGGCATCCTTAGGCAGCTCACCGGTTTTAAAGGAAAAATGACCGGCGATTTGTATGAGACCATGGTGGTCGGCGAAGTTTATAAATGGATTAAGACCTTTCAACTTGATGCCGACCTGTTTTTTTATCGCACCCGCGCAGGCATGGAGCTGGACTTATTAATTGAAACGGCGGCAGGCATAATAGGTATGGAGATTAAATCCCGTCAAAAGATTTACAAAAAAGACCTGCGGGCAATGAAGGATGTGGCGGTGCAGCTTGGCAGCCGATGGCTTGGCGGTATTGTGGTCTATCAGGGCAACGAGATAAAAAAAATGGATCAGCCCGGCATATGGTGTGTCCCCTCCAGGCGGCTGTTCCAGTAAAAATAACAACATAAAACCTGTGTTTCATGTCACAGGGGTCAAAGGATTGCCATTTATGGTGGAATCCAGACTTGGAAAAACCGGAAATTTCATGATGCAGCAGACCTGGAAGGATTATTCAAGGCCTCTGGTAAGGAATTGATGAATTTTAACTTTACCCCTGTAAATGCTGACATGTTAAAAGATTTTGCCGGGCGGTTCGGGGTTTCCGGATATCTGGAGTCTCTTTTGCCGCTTCTTAACAAAGGAGAATGAAAAGACGGCTATGGATATTTTCGCATCCCGTATTTCTGCAGAAAAAAAGATATATGCCATGCGCCAACTGATAGTGGAAATGATTGACGCCTCCATGCAAAAGGCTCTGGAAAAGGGGCCTCATTCTCTGCAGCCCGGATGCAACTGCATTGCATGCGTTAACCGGCGCAAACGCATTCTAACCGGCAGCCCGGATAATTGGAAGTACCGGTTGTAAAGAAAATTGTTTAATCTGTTTTAAATCCCTAACGCTTCATACTGTATAATCAACCTTTCAGCCCACCTCACCTGTCCAAGCCTATAGATAAGGATCCAGTCCGGATTCTGGCCGGCTGAAAGCGGAAATTCCGTTTCGGCTTTTTAATCCAGTTCCTCCTTTAGGTTAAACTCGTGCCATTGGCCCTTTGATGCCGGATGAGCACCGATTGCGACCCGGAAATCAAGCGTATTTGAATTAAACACGGCCGAATGGATATTAAGCGAGGGGGTTGGATTCTTTTCTCTGCTGATCAAAGGCATTCGATGCAGCTCAACGAGTTTATCCAGGGTTACCCTGTTTCCTGCCTTGTTAAAAAAAGAGGCCGCTTCATGGAAGCGATTGATACTGTTTTTATATTTTCGGCCTTCGTCTATGGCGCGGGTATGATTGGTCAGAATCAGCGGGGATTCGGTCATTTCAATTTTTCCAAACTCATCATGGGTAAACTCAAAAACTGCCGCATCCCCGGGATCGGTTACCAATGCCATCTGAGCAACGGAGCGATTTGCATTTTTAATTATTCGACCGGCTTCATCCACTGTATCCGCGCTTTCCACCACGGTTCGGTATAGCATGCCCGCCGGAATACCCCTCCACTCCAAGCCGGCGGCAAAGATGTCATGAACCCCGAAAGTAAGGCCCTCTTCATTAATGGCTGTCAACACGCCTATAATGCCCGGGGGGCCCAGCGAGGCAAACGCATTGCCGTTGTCCGGCCGGTATATGAAAAGCATGGACGGCCGGAAATATTTAAGATCTTTAAAGTCCAGGCCGCGGCTCCTTAGGATATGGCCGTTCTCATCCTTGACCGCCGTACTGGTGCAGGCAAATTGCTTGCCTATGGTATCGAGCACATTTAACATTAAAAGGGTGTCATAATCGATGGACGCCCCGGCTGAAAGACCCTTGAGCTCCTGCCTGTATTGATCCGGTATAAACCGGCTCAATTCTTCAGTACGTGAATGAAGCATGCTGAGCCCTATATTTCCGAAGGCCATCTTTTTGATCATGGTAAGGTTATCAACAGTCCATTGCCGAAGCTCCTTTTTTAAAAGTACACCCCTGGCATATCCCATTTCATAGGGCGAGCCCCTTAATAAAATAACAGGTACGCCGTCTTTGACGTATTTTTTCGAACCGTTAAACTCTGTCAGCCCGTTTTTTTCCACCGGTTCCACGGCCTGCAATTCTGCAAGCCTGGGGTGGGCAGGCAGCTCGGACTGACTTATTACTATATCTGATTTGCTTGCAGCACATCCTGAAAAAAGGATAAGCGCCAGGGCTCCGAGAAGAAAAATTAAACATCTGCAGCTTCTTATCTGCTCCATACCTTGCCTTCCTTTCCTGATATTTGAAATTATCTACTATCCTATCACCTTTAAACCTTTCTTTATCCGCCCTGCAAGAATACTTTTCCGCTTCAGCCGCCGGAGCGCTTTACCGTAAAACCCTCTTTTCTTAGTTCTTCTTCAAGAAGGTCCCTGTGATCTCCCTGGATTTCGATCTCCCCGTTTTTTACTGTGCCGCCGCTGCCGCACCTGGTTTTAAGCCTCTTTGCCAGCTGCTTTAGCGCCTCGTGCTCAAGCCCTGTTCCGGTGATCAGGGTCACCCCCTTTCCCTTGCGGCCCTTTGTTTCCCGGCTGACGCGCACTATGCCGTCGCCCCGCGGCGCGGCCGGTTTTTTCCCGCACCGGCATTTATCATAAGGCCTGCCGCATTCCGGGCACATGCGGCCTTTTTCAGTTGAATATACCAGGCGGCTGTTGCCGTCTCTACGATTACTCATAAATCCTCCCTCGTATAATAAAGCGTTATTTTTACTTTTTGACTGAAATTCTCTCTC
>JAGXLE010000250.1 GCA_018334855.1 Desulfobacterales bacterium
ATGACCTCTGGTATACAGAACAGCAAATGATGGAACAATTATCAAAAATCAAGCCGGCTGCCAAAAACAGCCACGATCCGGAAGGGCATCACACCCATAGTCGGTGACGGACACAAAGATCCAATCATAAAAGGTCAACACCTCCTAAACCTTCGGCAGTTCAGGCATGGCCGGGAAACAGCCCGCACACCCGGTTTATCACCGCTTTATTACATTCCCAGCATCTGCCTCAGCTTTTTAACATCCGGGGAGAATTTCCTTGTAAGCTCGTTTTCGTCCTGGTTTCTCTGTTCCGAGGCCTCAAAATCAAGAAGCAGCCCCTCGAGCTTCTCCTTTCCCACGGGATCTTTTACAGCCTGGCGCGGGGTCATTCCGTCAAGGGCCGGCAGGCTGGTGTCAAGCCAGCTTTCCCAGTGATCTTTTGCCATCTCTTCAATTTTCTGCATGACCTCGGGCATCTGCAGAAAGTTATCCTGGCTCATGCCCGATACTTCGCCGAATTGCTCGCCCTGCATATATTCTGACATTTCCTCCATCGAGGTGAACTCTTTATACTTATAGACAGCTTTGTTTTTTAACCGTTTCTTTATTTCCCCGGCAATTGTCCTGGCCCGTTTTTCCGAATTAACCTCGACTGACATGCGGTCTTTATCTATTTCAATGTCTCCCATTACCGTTTTGTCCCAGCCCGGATGCTTTTTGTTGCCCTTTTTCAGCCAGGGAAAAGACACCCTCTCAAGCCCGCCGTCTTTGTCATAATCCGCATCAGAAAGCAGATCAGCCTCCTTTTCACCTTTGGCAAGTGTTTTCAATGCCCGGAAAGCCTCTTTCGGCGTGCATTCAAGCTCATAGACCAGCTTTGTCGGCACCATTGGCTCTCCGTCCGTATTTTGCATTTCCGGCATCGGGCCGCGCCTTACGTGAAAATAAATATCAACAAGCACCTTGCGAAGCTCGTAATCAAACTCACGGATGTCGGCAGGGGTGATTTCGCCTGTTTCCTTTATGAGCTCCTGCCTGAAATCTATTAAATTTCCCTGGTACTCCGCCGGCACCACCATGGGAAACGGACCCAGCATTATCGAGGTGCCTTCCAGGGTAATAACCTTGGTATAAAGGATCGCTCCCTTTAAATCCTGCCCTGATGCCTGCTGTTCCTCAACTTTTATTTTCCGGTTTAATATCAGATCCTTTAAGGTCAACGATTCGCCCGGTTCGACGTCAACTACCTGGAAATAGCTATATGGCTGCCCGCAGGCTTCCAGAATAAATTTTTTCTGAAAATCATCGAGCCTTTGCGCATGTTCTTCAAGGAAAAGAATTGCAATACTTTTTTCCGGAAGCTCCAGCTCCTGGCCAATCTCTTCTTCATGTTCCGCTGTATCGTCGACGTCTTCAACAAGTTCAATCGCATCCCAGTCAAACACAAACCACTGTGAAAACGCCTCCATCATCGCGGAATAATATTCTTCGTCAGGCTCTTCTTCCTGCCACAGAAAAAATTCGCTTACAGCTTCAATTAAACCCTGTTCCCCGAGTCTTTCCTCCGCATAGTCAAGCAGCATGGAAACAACCTCGTTTTCGGCGTTTCGCAGCTTCTGCCTGCCAGAACCTGTATTATCCCCATTGGAAACGCCCGCCTCTTCTTTGGGCAGACAGCATTTCTTGTATTTTTTCCCGCTGCCGCACGGACACTTCTGATTACGTCCTGTTTTCATAATCGTCCCTTTTTGACCGGTAATTGGATATCATTCCGCGCCGGATGGCTGCATTGCATAAATTGAAATTATTATGGAATATAGCAGTGACAAAATTTTATGGCAAGTCTGACATCGGCCACCTAACCCTTGTAACCTCTGTTTTCCCGCCCCGTTTTTCCAAGTTGCCCCAATATTATATTGACAAGTGTAACCATTTGGGTTGCATTGATCCATATTGGTCTATGTGACAGCTGCGTCGCCAAATGTGGCTTCAGACCATTTCGTTGACATTGTAACAAAATCGGTTTTCATCTGCCGGAGGCCTTGACTTCACGGTTATTTTGGACTACTTTAAATAAAATCCTTTAATGCCAAAAAATCACAGCCACTGAATGCCCATGGAATCAACGACGATAAACGCCTTGACCAGCCAGGAAATTATAAAATATTTAAGAGATAACAGGAAACTGCTTTATGACCGGTTTGGCGTGACACGGATTGGTGTTTTTGGCAGTTATGCCAGCGGTATCCCCTCTTCTTCAAGTGATATCGATATTGCCGTCGAACTTGAAAGCAATAGCAAAAACATACACAACTTTTTGGCCCTTAAACGGTTTCTGGAAAACAAATTCGGGAAAAAAGTCGATCTCGGATTTGAAGACTCCTTAAAGCCGGCGGTAAGAGACAGGATCAAGGAGCAGATCGTATATGCCTGAAAGGGATTATCGTCTTTATCTGACAGATATTTCGGAATCCAGTCAGGCCATTTTTGATTATATCAAGGGGATGACTTTTGAGAACTTTTGCCAGGATCGGAAAACCTATTCCGCTGTGATAAGAGAATTTGAAATTATAGGCGAAGCCGTAGGCAAAATTCCGGAAACCATCAGAAATGATTATAAAAATATAGGCTGGCAGGACATAAAAGACTTTAGAAACCTTTTGGTTCATGAATATTTCGGCGTTGATTTGGAAATTGTATGGAAAATTATCCAAGAAGATCTTCCGGATCTATTAAAAACAGTAAATGAACTTTTAAGAAGGGATAGCTCCATATAACATCCCGCACTCCCCACATTTAAAATCATCACCCCCCCGCCCGCACTCACAGCCCTACCCGATCCGCCTGCATGGATTTCCAACCACCAGCCCATGATCGACCACATCCCGGCTTACCACAGCCCCGGCCCCAACCATCGCCCATTTGCCTATCGTC
>JAGXLE010000251.1 GCA_018334855.1 Desulfobacterales bacterium
CGTTTTTTGACCGACGGTTTTTTCCAGTCCATGAGCCGTGATGAGCTCTCAATCCAAGGCCGCAAACACCTTTTGGTTACGGCCGCCTTTTGATTGATAGATGACTTTGGCCCGGCCATTGGATGCGGTCGATTGCCCGTGCAAACAATTTTTTGAACATTACCAATTTATTGACCAGCGTGTCTCATTTTCATTGACACATTCCGTGCATAAAATTTTGAACTTATTCGTTAAAGGCATTGAAAGGTAAATCCCGGAAAGCCTCCAATGATATAATGGTGGTTGAAGGATACATCATTTAGTATTGCTCTGGGGTTTTCGGCCATAGATGTTGTTTCTATAAAAAAATTTTCTTTTTTTAGACGATCAAAAAGGACCTCAAGAGCTTTTAGGGGTGATAAAAAAGTTATATTATACCAAAATGAAACAAAATTGAGCGCGTCCCAAGATTTAAACTATTCAACCTACAAGGCGGGAGACTAATGGAAGATATCGATTTTGGAGATATTGGACTGAAAATTGGTGATGAAATTGTCTTTAAAGAAAACAAACAAGTATTGGTAGTTGGCTCCGGGAGAGGCATTCCCGGAAATGGTGGGAGCCTGGTTCACTATCCATGCTGCCCTGGCAATCTTTTCACATTACGTCTTATGACAAAAAGTCTTCTGGGACAAAAATACGCACAGGAAATTGATATCTGGCAACTATGGGAATACCAGGATAAAACGTTGAGGGATCGTTATATAACTCATTATAAATAAATCATACCTAAATGAGCGATTTTCTATAAAAAAAAGTCCCCTACTTTCGGATAATGTGCTATAATATTTGCAAAAAAATTGATTAGTAATAGCAAAAATAGCCCAACCCAAAAGGTAGAGGACTTTATGAAACAGCATAGCAAAAATTTTCGAGACAATAAACTGAAAATTGCAGCCATTGAGCAGACCAGTGATCGTTTGACCGGCAGAGCCGGATTGGCCCTGTTTGTGTCCTATCTGCACCAGATTCAGCTTTTTCCGTTGATTGACAAGTTGTTCGGTTCTCTTCGCAAAAATAAAAAAGGGATTGATGTTTTTGAACTTTTCAAGCAAGTGTTGTGTTTTATGGCTGACGGCACCAGTCGGCACCTGAGTTATTTTGATCAGCTGGCCATGGACGGAGGATATGCCGGCAGCATTGAAACCGACATAAAAGACATGGCCTCCTCGCATCGGATCAAACGTTTTTTCAACTCTTTTTCCGGAGTACGAACTTTTCTTTTTCGCCGCTTGCTGCAAAGCCTTTTTATCTGGCGCCTGCGGATCAAGCAGCCCAAAGTAATCGACCTGGGCATTGATACCATGGTAATGGACAATGATGATGCCGAATGCCGTCATGGCGTCAAACCGACCTACAAGAAAAAAAAGGGATTTCAGCCCCTGCAGATGAACTGGGGGCGATTGATCGTCGATGCGGTCTTTCGCGGTGGTGATAAACACTCCAACCATAGCGATACGGTTCAAAAAATGATCGAGCATATTGTCTCCAAAATCCGAAAACAGTATCGCCCGGATGTTCCGATTATTATCCGCATGGACAGCGGCTTTTTCGATCAAAAAATCTTCGACACATGTGAAAAGTTGCAGGTTGGTTATGTCTGCGGCGGCAAACTGTATAAGGATATCATATCCTTTGCCCAAAACGCCGCCAGCCAGACGTGGACCCGCTATTGTTCCGGGGAGAAGGATTATTGGGAGTATATTGAATTTGGCAGCAAACGCGGCAATTGGGACCGTTACCGACGGGCGATTTATTGCCGTCTGATCAATGGCGGAGATCAACTGTATCTGCCCGGATGCCGTCCGGACACGCTCATTATCACCAATATCGGCCAGGGCCAACACATTGATGCACTTCTCAAAGATGCGGGAGCAGCGCATTATCTGCAAGCAGATGGCATTATGGGTTGCTATCACGAACGCGGCAGCGATGAACTGGCAAACCGGGCTTTGAAAGACTTCGGCCATGAGCAGTTGCCATTTAAACGATTCAATCCCAATGCGGCCTGGTACTATTCGATGTTGCTGGGGCATTTTTTAATGGAATGTTTTAAAGAAGATGTCGCCATGTCAGTGGTTCCTGTCGGTGCCTATGCCAACACAGTTCGCCGGCGCCTGATCGATATTGCCGGCAAAATTGTTTTTCATAGCGATAAAATGATTTTAAAAGTCTCGGCCGCATGTTTTAAAAGCCTTGGCTTGTCGATGCTGTTTGAACGCTGCAAAGCAGCGCCGGTCATACACTGACTGGCCTCGTCAATACCGCACAAATTTTGAAATACAGGGGTGAGGTGCGTCGAAACAAGGCAAAACTTGCTCCCCACCGCTCAGAACAGCCGAAAAAAGGCTCCTCAGTATCTTTTTTTACCCCATAGACAACGAAATTCTTATTTTTGGTGACTTTAATTTGCTAATATTTTACTATCGAAACCAAAATCGCTCAATTTAGGATGAAATTACCGCCCATGCCAGAGCCGCCCGCGAGCTCAACCCCGAGGTGGACACCATCATCGAAATCGGCGGCCAGGATTCCAAATTTACCCTGCTGCGCAACGGTCAGGTAACCTTTTCCATTATGAACACGGTCTGCGCGGCGGGTACCGGCAGTTTTCTGGAAGAGCAGGCTGAAAAGCTGGGGGTGACGCTGTCGGCCTATGCCGACCGCACGATGGGGGTGCGGGCGCCGGTTACCAGCGACCGCTGCACGGTGTTCATGGAACGGGACATAAATTATTACTTAAGCCGCGGCCATCAGGTGGAGGAAGTGCTGGCGGCCGCTTTGCACGCGGTCTGCGAGAATTATCTGACCAAGGTGGCGGTGGAAAGCGATATCGGACAGGTTGTCTGCTTCCAGGGGGCTACCGCCAAAAACCGT
>JAGXLE010000252.1 GCA_018334855.1 Desulfobacterales bacterium
CGATCAGGATATGATTCCCGATTACCATGCAGCCGAGGCCGGCGCCTAGGTTCTTGCCTATGTACTGGCCGTGGAAAAAGCCAATTCCGTGGATTCGAATAAGGTGCGAAAAGCTCTCGGCGACCTTGAGTTCATGTCCTTTTATGGAAGTTGGGATATTGATGATTCAGGCCTTCAGATCGGCCACAGCATGGTGGATGTCCAGTGGCAGGATGGAAAACGAGTAATTGTGTGGCCGGAATCGGCCCAGACCGGAAAACCCTGTTATCCCATGCCCACGTTTGAGGAGAAGGAAAAAGGCGAAAAAGCGATTCCGTAAACCAGCCTGAAAAAGGATCCGGCTCAGATGATACTTGAACAGCTTGCGGGCAATCTGGTCCAGGGCGTGGTGCTGGGGGCGGTCTACGGCATGGCGACCATGGGCCTGAGCCTCATATTCGGCGTGTTGAAAGTGGTAAACGTTGGCCACGGCGCCTTTATCATGGTGGGCGCATTTGTCACACTGTTTTTTTTCAACACCCTCGGCCTCAACCCTGTTTTTGCAATACCGGCGGCATTTGCCGCCGGTATTACTATCGGCCTTGCCTTCTATTATTCAGCCATTAAAAAGCTCCTGCATGCACCTGAGCTGGCCACTCTGCTGGCGACGTTTTCAGTCGGGGTATTGCTGGAAGAAACCATCAAGCTGATCTTCGGATCCGAATACCGCGGATTTAACTGGGAGGTCGGCAAGATTGACATGGTTTTTACGGCCTTGCCGGTCAGCAAGATATTTGCCGGCATTGGAAGCATTATCATCGCACTTCTGCTCTACCTCTGGTTTAAAAAGACAAGGGCGGGCTCTGCCATGCGAAGCGTTGTCGAGGACAGCCACGGAGCACGTGTATGCGGGGTCAACGTGGACGGCGTATATGCAATGAGCTTTGCCCTGGGCATCGGACTTACCGTGGCAAGCGGGGTGCTGTTGACCATGTTTATCCCGGTGGGCATAAACCCGTACATGGGCGGCGGATATACACTAAAGGCTTTTGTCATCGCAGTGCTCGGAGGATTGTCTTCGCCCTATGGTGCTTTTTTCGGCGGCTTGGTATTTGGCCTGATTGAAAACACCTCGTATACCCTTTTTGCCTTCATTCCCGGGGTGGAGCCTTTTGCCCTAACCCGGTTTTTATCGTTTCTCATTCTTTTAATCATTCTGCTAATCCGACCGACAGGGATTATTAAAGCCAAATGAAGAACAGATTGAGCAAATATTATCCTCTGCTGCCGGTATTTGCCGCCTACATCGTGTTGTTTCTGCTCGGGCGCAATGTCACCGGGATGTGGCAGCTTGTTGCAACCCTGCTTTTCTACTGCGCCCTGGGCCAGGCCTTCAATATTTTTCTGGGCATGACCGGATATGTGGATTTCGGCTATGTGGCCTTTCTCGGTGTCGGCACCTACGGAATGGCAACTGCAATTACCGGCCTTGCCACCTATCCTCAGCTTGGCCTCGGCATTGTGGCAATAGGCTTTGTCCTTGCCCTGGCAATGGCAACCCTTCTCTCCGTGGCCGTTGGAGCGGTGGCCCTGCGGCTGAGAGGGGCCTATTTCGCCATTGCAACCATAGGAGTAAACGAGGGCTTCAGGTTTCTGATAGAGGGGGCAAACCTGTGGAACGGTTCGGCGGGGATGATTTTTACCGCACAGTTAAATGATATCCTGGGCCGGGAACTGGCAAGCAGCATCATGACGTTCTGGGCAGATGTTCTGGTCCTGGTGATTGCAGCGGCAGCTGCGGTTGTAACGCTTTTATACATGAAAAGCAGGATCGGATACGCCCTGACAGCTCTTAGGGAAGACGAGGATGCTGCAAAGGTTATGGGAATCAATGTGACCAGGTATAAAATTCTTGCTTTTATCACCAGCGCCTGTTTTGCCGGTACGGTGGGGGCGGCCTCCTGGGCTCTAAAAACCCCTTACGTGTTTCCGCCGGAAGTCTTTGAGATCCACTACACCATCGAAGCCATCATTATTGTAATGCTCGGAGGGGCGGGCACACTGATGGGTCCGGTGGTGGGGGCCCTGATCTACGGTATATCCAAGTATTATCTTTCAATTTTTCTTCCCGGGCTCCAGCTTTTTATTTTCGCCCTGGTAATTATTTTCATAATTGTGATGTTTCCTGAAGGCGTGGTGGGAGTGATTAAAGGCAAAACCAGAAATACGGCCTTAGCGCCCTACATTTTGTAGGAAGATTATGTCTCTTCTG
Organism: Desulfobacterales bacterium; assembly: GCA_018334855.1. Classification (GTDB taxonomy): domain Bacteria; phylum Desulfobacterota; class Desulfobacteria; order Desulfobacterales; family Desulfosalsimonadaceae; genus Desulfosalsimonas. The sequence continues at coordinate 2,252 of JAGXLE010000252.1, forward strand.
CGGCTTGAAAATGTGACAAAGAGATTCGGCGGGCTTGTGGCTGTCAGCAATGTCAGCCTGGAGATCGCAAAAGGGGAATTCGTGGGTATTGTCGGGCCCAACGGAAGCGGCAAAACTACGCTTTTCAACGTCATCAACGGGGTGTTTTATCCTGAGGAAGGCCGGGTTTTTTTCGAGGAAAAAGACATTACACGGCTGCCTCCGTATAAAAGGGCGCCTTTGGGCATTGCCCGGACTTTCCAGATTCCCAGGCCGTTTGCCTCGGCCACTGTAAGGGAAAATGTTGCAGTGGGGGCAATGTTTGGTTCCCGGGGCAAATCGGCAAGCGTGGAACAGTCACTTGAGATTGCAGACCGGGTGATTGAAAGGGTGGGCCTTTCCCGGCACGGCAACAAAAACGCCGGGGTTCTGACTCCGGTGGAAAAAAAGTTCATGGAAATAGCAAGGGCGCTGGCCATGGGGCCCAGGCTGCTTTTGATGGACGAGGCCATGGCCGGCATGCATCCAAGCGAGCTGGACAGCACGGTAAAATTTCTGGTGGAAGTGGCAAAGGAAGAGGAGATAGCCATTGTGGCCATGGTTGAGCATATCATGCGCGCTGTGGTAAACATGGCCGAAAAGGTCATGGTACTCGATCACGGGGAAAAGATAGTGGATGCGC
>JAGXLE010000253.1 GCA_018334855.1 Desulfobacterales bacterium
GGGGGAGAGAAGATATCGGCGCCCTCCATGGCCGCCAGTTCCATCCCGTCCACCTCCTCAAGAAGCCGCCTGGGCTGCCTGGAAATGCCGAGCCCGTAAAGATGACTGCAGGATTCGTGAAAAGCCGCTTTTCCGGCAAAACGCGCGCCCACATCTGTGACCGCCATTTGGTCCACCATGAACTCGCAGAGCTCGAATACCCGGCCTGCAAGGCTTTCCGCGCGCCTTCGCCAGGCCGGCATCCCCTCGAAAAGAAGAGGATAAATTTTGCGCACCATATGCACACATGATGCAGAAGGACTGACTATAACCTCGTCCTGCCCGAAAATCTCGATAAAGCGCCGCGCCAGTTTTCTGGCCCGCTCCGGTTTGCCGGCGTTGTATAAAAACTGTCCGCAGCATGTCTGCTCCCTGCGGAAATAGGGGCTGCAGCCCATTTTTTTCACCAGAGCGGCAGTCGATATCCCTATATGCGGAAGCCACTGGTCCACTATACACGGAATAAACAGGGAGACTTTTTGCATAATGCGAAGCAGCCCTTTCAGCTGCACTTGTAATTATTAAAGAAACAGACTTCCAGGGAAATCCTTTTTTTCCGTTCTTGCAAAACTGCATTTGGCTGCCCTGACGGCGGTGCGGAAAAGCGGGTTTCCGAGCGAAAATTGAGGCTCGACGAGGCTCCTGGAGCGAGGAAACTCCTTTTTCGCGCCGCCGATCAGCCAAGATGCTTTCCGCTTTCCTTTCTGCAAAAATACCGCCGCGGCGGTGTAAATTGCTTTTTACGATCCTGTCATATTGTGATTAGCATAAAAACCATGGTTCATCAATACAACATCTGGTTCGGTATAAACAAACTGCCCCCCCCGTCGCAAAAACACGGGAAAAATCCTTCTTTGCAGGGAGCGACAAATTAAAAAATTTACCTGTATTTGCCGCTTTTGTAAAATAGGAATTGACACGTGCCGGGGACATGGATAGTTTGTAAAAGAATAAATTCAATATAATCGAACGGAGTTTAAACATGTCTGTACAATCTGTTGAGCGCGCCCTGAAAATACTGACCCTGTTTTCTCACCGTCAGCCCGTGCTGGGCATCTCGGATCTCAGCCGCATGATGGATCTTCCCAAGGGTACGGTGCACGGACTGACGCGCACACTGGTTGAGCACGGTTTTCTGAAACAGGATGAGCAGACCAGGAAATACAGGCTGGGCTTAAAGATTCATGAACTCGGGATCATTCTTTCAGGAACCCTGGAATTAAACCAGAAAGCCGCCGGTTCATGTCACCAGCTCTCAAAAAGGACCGGCCAGCTCTCAAGAATCGGTATCTGGGACGGCGGCTCTGTAGTCATCACATTAAACACCCATCCCCAGCCAATGCCCGTGCTTCCTCACCAGGTCGGCCCGCGCATTCATGCGTACTGTTCAGCCATAGGCAAGGCGATCCTGGCGTTTCTAAACGAGCAAAGACTTAACCGGTATCTGGAGAAAACCACCCTTACGGCCTTTACCCCTTCTACCATAACCTCCAAAAAGCGCCTGATAAAAGACCTGGAAGCCACACGAGCCCGCGGCTACTCAATGGATTACGAAGAAGCAGTACAGGGCCTGGGCTGCATAGGCGCGCCCATTTTCGACAGGCAGGGCGTAGTTACGGGAGCAATCAGCCTTTCCGGCCCTGTCAACCAGATCCCCGGGCATGAGCCTGAAACCCTGGCCGGTGAAATTCTGTCCACAGCGTTTGAAATTTCACATTTCCTGGGCTACCTGCCCAATATAATGGAATCAGGCACATAGACACTTTTGCCTAAACTGAGCGTTTCAGATTTTTAAAAACATGATTTTGTAGAGGATTATCCCATTTATATTTAAAAATCTGAAACCCTCCAGGATTTCCAATTCTGCCGCATCTACTGCGTCAGATGCAGCCTCGCATAGTCCACTATAGCTCGTCTGCATCTTCCTTGTATCTGCGACAAACTTGAAAATCGCTCAATTTAGGTTCTGTAAAGTATCAAATTTCACAGACTCTGTCTGCCTTCAAGCACTTGTTTGTCTTTCAGGTAATATTTTCCGTCCCGGGTTATCTCGACCAGGCCATTTAAAAGCAGCATCTGCATTCCTTCCGGCCGGAAATTGCGCACACCGATGCTCCAAAGATTTCTTTGCACCCCGTTGAGATCTACTGCCGATTCGGAATCATAGGCACCCCTTGTTTCCAGCTCCCTGATGATGTCTCTGCAGGCCCGGCCTGCACGCCACGTTTTGACCGTACGCACCAGAAAGTAGACGGCAAAAAGAATCATCACCAGCAGTATAATCGGGCCAGCTTCAGACATGGATTATATTTTTTATCCTAAATTTGCTTTTCCGCATTCTACTTATTAACCACCGGAATAAAATCAACCTCCCAGGAGAACTTTCGGCAGCCACAGGGCAATCGGCGGAAAAACCATAACCACAACAAGGCCGAGAAGTTCCACAAGGGTAAACGGGATGACCGACCTGTAGATATCCATCATCGTAATCTCGGGCGGCACGATCCCTTTCATGTAAAACAGGTTAAAGCCGAACGGAGGTGTCATATAACCTATTTCCATATTTATTATAAAAAGAATGCCGAACCATAAAGGATCAAAACCCAGATTCTCAATAATCGGGACAAATATGGGCACGCAGATCATCATTATGCCTGCAGGATCCAGAACCATTGCCAGAAGGAAAATAATGGCCTGCATAAAAATAATGGTTCCCCATGGCCCGCCCGGAACAAATGCCATCACATCCTCTATGAGCTCAGGAGCGCCCATGCCGTGGTAAGCCGCGGTGAAACAATAAGCTCCGATAAGAATCCATATAATCATTCCCGTGAGCCTGAAAGTTCTCC
>JAGXLE010000023.1 GCA_018334855.1 Desulfobacterales bacterium
AGGGAAGACCCTCTGCATCAGCTCCCGGTCTTCGCCTTCAAAGGCGTCAACCCGGCCTTTTTCCTCTTTTTCGAGGCGGGAGAGGCGTTTCTGTAGCTCGTATTCTATTTTTTTGGTGCGCTTGCCCCTGTAGGCATTTGCCGAAAGGCCGCTAAGCTCCAGTTCCAGTTCCTTGTGCTCGTCGCTGAAAGGGTTTATCGAGCTGGCCCTGGCTATTTTTTCAAAAAATTTTCGGTCAGAAGAATTCATCGGTGGTGCGTCTGTCAGTTGCAATACAAGGAAGCATATGGACACCGCGGATTCTCAGTCTGCCGGAAATCCGCAGCGCAGCCGGATAAATACAGATCCATATGAATTGTAATGGTTTTTATAAATTGATATCTTTATTTGGGGTTCATGTCAAATCTTTATCAAAAAAGAAGCAATGTCTGTAAATCTTCAGAAGACCCGGGGAAAGGAGCTTTTATGTCAGTGGTGTCTCTGGTGCGGTGTGGGAGTTATGACAGTGCCGAACTCGAAGGCGCGGTTGAAAAAAGTCTTGAAAAGGCCGGGTTTGCAAAAGAATGCTTTGCCGGGGCCAGGGTTGCAGTAAAGCCCAACCTGCTCACTGTTGCAAAAGATGACAGCGCCATTATTACCCACCCGGAATTTTTCCGCGCCGCGGTCCGGATCATAAGGGCAGGCGGCGGTACTCCGGTACTGGTGGAGTCCCCTGCCGTGCATTCCCTGCAGCGGGTGATTAAAAAGACCGGATATGCCTCCGTGATGGAAGAAGAGCGGATCGAGGCCGCAGACCCGGCCAGGGTGAAGACCCTGCATTTTGAGAGCGCGCACCGGTTCAAATACATTGACATATCATCTGCCTATTTTGATGCAGATATGATCGTGGGGCTGCCAAAGTTCAAGACTCACGGCATTACCTATATAACAGGGGCGGTAAAGTTGATGTTTGGCGCCATGCCGGGCATGGAAAAATCAAAGATGCACCTGCGCCTTCCCGGGCACGAAGATTTTGCCGATTTTCTGCTGGATCTCTACGGAGCCATGACATTTGGCTTTGATCCTCCAAAGCCTGTACTGCATATCATGGATGCCATAGCCGTCCTGGAGGGCGAAGGCCCCGGCCAGGGCGGCAGTCCCAGGCAAATGAATGCCGTGCTGGCCGGCAAGAACGGCATTGCCGTGGATTGCGCAGCAACATGTCTGGCAGGACTGGATATTGAAAAGGTTTCCACAATTGTGAAAGGTTTTGAAAGAGGCTATGGAATTTCATCTCCGTCAGATTTGGAAACTGTCGGCGAGCCCGTTGAAAACCTTCAGATGAGCGATTTTGTGCCGGCAAGCGGGGATTCGATTTTTTCCAATGCTTTCAGATGGCCCTTTAATACCAGGACCTTTAAAAATCTTTTCGTGGAGCGCCCCGTGCCAAGGCCTGAACTGTGCACGCTCTGCTACCAGTGCAGAAAAATCTGCCCCGCAGGCGCCATCAGTAAAGCCGTTAAGGGGAAAAATATACCGGAATACGATTACGGAGCCTGCATCCGGTGCTACTGCTGCCTGGAAATCTGCCCGGAAGGGGCAATCGGCAAAAAGCCGGGCCGGCTGCAGTGGCTTTTAGGATTTCTTGAAAAATAATTTTTATTCGGGTGACTGGAAACAATGCTTGACTTTTTATAAATTTGAATGTAATTCTAAATTCGAAAAGCATTCGAATAATCTTACAGGGAGATCAAATGTATAAGGATCTGGAGGGAAAGACGGCTGTTATCACCGGAGCCGGTAAAAAAACCGGCATAGGCTATGCCATGGCGGAAAAGCTGGCTCAATGCGGAGCAAATATCGTAATTGCCGATTTGGGAGAAGCCCGGGCAGAAGAGGGCCAGGTCAGCACCGCCACTTCGGAACAGATGCGCGAAATCGAAAAGCAGCTTGCCGTAGATTACGGGGTCGACTGTCTGTCGGTTGCCCTGGACGTCAGCGATACGGGTTCTGTGGAACAGATGGTAAAATCCGCGGTTAAAAAGTTCGGCGCAATTCATATTCTTTGCAACAATGCCGGTGCGTCATTCGGGGTGCCAAGCGATGTGGAAAACTATGAGGAGTCCGCATGGTTAAAAACCATAGATATAAACCTTCACGGGGTTTTCCGGGTCTCTAAAGCCGTTATACCGGTTATGAAAAAAAGCGGCGGAGGCTGTATCATCAATACAGCATCGCGTGCCGGCAAAGTGCCTCCGCTTTTCAATTCCGCCTATGCGGCTGCCAAGGCCGGGGTAATCATGCTTACCAAGACCATGGCAAAAGAGCTTTCAGGCGCGGGCATCCGGGTAAATGCAGTATGCCCGGGCCAGATAATGACGGATATAGAAAAATGGCGTTTCGGCCTGGAGGCGCAGTTTTTCAACACCACGCCCGAAGAGCGCGAGCTTGAAATGTGTAAATCCATTCCTCTCGGCAGAATCGGCGATCCCGCGGAGGTCGGGGATCTGGTGGCCTTTCTTGCTTCAAATGCGTCTTCTTATATTACGGGACAGGCAGTCAATGTCACCGGCGGACAGCTCATGGAATTGTAGTCTGATTTCAAATTCTTTAAGGGTTTGAAGCAAATGGGACAGAAGGAAAGAAGAGAGCGCGAAAAACAGCAGCGCAGAACGCAGATTTTAAACGCCGCACGTGCGCTTTTGTTAAAAGAGGGGTTTAACAAGACCTCAGTTAATAAGATCTCGAAAAAGGCAGAACTTTCCGTAGGCTCCATTTATTTTTATTTTAAAAACAAGGAGGAGATATTTGCCTCGCTCGAGCATGAAGGGCTTGAGATTCTGCATGAACATGTTCTCTCCGCGACCGGCGGAGTCACCGACTCCATAGATCGGCTAAAGAAGGGAGCCGATGCATATTACCAGTTCAGTATAAGGCACAGTGACTATTTTGACGTGATCAATTATTTCCTTTCATCCCCGCGTGTTTTTTTCTCAGAAGATGTAAACCGTACCATTGATTCCAAGGGTGCAATGATTCTGGAAAATATTTCAGCCACTGTCAGGCGCGGGGTTGAAGAAGGGGTTTTTGAAGAAAAGTTTCCGGGCAATTTTGCGGCGTTTTTCTGGGCATCGCTTCACGGCATTATTCAGACCCGCAAGCTGCAGGGCACGATGATCGAGTGTGACGATTTTTACAGCTTTTTTCAATACAGTGTCGACAGGTTAATAGAGAGTATAAGCAGCAGGTAAACGATATAATGCGAAATCGCCGGGCATAAGCAGGGCTCCGGCAAAGGAGGCGGCATGAAAATCCCATCATCCGGCATGAAGGACGCAGAAGTTTTTGCAAAACTTGACGAATACAGAAAAGACGATGTGGACTGGTCTTCGGGCCGCGTTTTCGGATACGTCTTCGACCCCGGCAAAGAGATTATGGATTTTGCCAAGAAGGTTTACAACAAGTTTCTGACGGAAAACGCCCTTGATTTTAGTGTTTATCCAAGTCTGCTGCGCCTGGAAAACGACCTGGTGGCCATGCTGCGCGATCACTTGCGCGGAGACGATCAGGTTGTGGGCAATTTTACAAGCGGCGGAACCGAAAGCATACTGCTTGCGGTAAAAGCGGCCCGGGATTATTTCCGCCTGCACCGGCCCGAAATCGAAACCCCGGAGATGATCCTGCCTTCAACCGCACATGCCGCCTTCCACAAGGCCGCTCATTATTTCGGAATAAAAACCGTGACCATACCAGTGGATTCCGGGACTTTCAGGGCCGATGTCAAAGAAACAGAAAAAAACATTACCGGCAATACAATATTTATGACGGGCTCGGCTCCTTCTTACACCCAGGGGGTTATAGATCCTATTGCAAAACTCTCAGATATTGCCCGCCAAAAAGGGATCTGGTTTCATACCGATGCCTGTATGGGCGGATTTCTGCTGCCTTATTTCAAGCGCCTGGGCCGGGCTGTGCCGGATTTTGATTTTTCCCTGCCGGGGGTAAACTCGATTTCGGTGGACCTGCACAAGTATGCCTATGCGCCCAAGGGCGCGTCCCTGATTCTGCACCGTACACCGGATTTGAGGAAATTCCAGATGTTTGCCTTTTCGCGGTGGCTCGGTTATACAATGATCAACCCGACGGTGCAGAGCACCAAGAGCGGAGGGCCTCTGGCGGCGGCCTGGGCGGTGCTCAATTACGTGGGTGATGACAAATACCTGGAGTTTGCAAAAAACAAGCTCGAAGCAACAAGGGAGATCAGGGAAGGAATAGAGTCCATCCCAGAGTTATATCTTCTTGGGCAACCGGAGATGACTCTGCTCTCATTTTCATCCAGAGAAGTCAATATCTTCCATATTATTGACGAAATGCATGAAAGAGGCTGGTATATACAGCCCTCGTTTTCCTATCAAAACATCCCGGCAAATATCCATCTCTCGATCAATCTTTCAAACGTGGGGCGGACCGGGGAGTTTATATCGGATTTGAAAGAAAGCGTTAAAAAGGCAAAAACCATGCCTTCAGGCCAGCTTCTTTCCGGTGTACGCGAAATGATGGATGAGCAGGGAGAGGATTTTCTGGAAAACGTGGATTCTCTTATGGCGCTTGCCGGTATGGAACAGGGGAGGCTGCCCGAACGGATGGCGCCTGTAAACGAAGTGTTAGACTCCATGTCTCCGCAGTGGCGGGAAAAGATTCTGCTGGAGGTGACAAACCGTTTTTTTCATCCCTGATCGGGAGATTCGCCTATGACACCGCCGTTTCCTTTTGAAGCCGTCCTGATGTTCGGGCTTTTCTCTATTTTGCTTCTTGCCGGGGTTTTGCTTCGCGCATGGCTGGGTTTTCTGCAGAAATTGCTGTTTCCGGCGAGCCTGATAGGCGGGCTGATCGGATTTGCGCTGATCAACCTGCACGGCTTCGGTCTGGATGTTGAAATGATCAAGGCATTTGCTTATCATTTTTTTAATATTTCCTTTATTTCCGTGGGACTGACTCCGCCGGAATTCGAGCCGGGCGCAAAAAGCAGGGAGGCTGTAATATTTAAAGGCTCTGTCTGGATGGCCGTTCTCCAGGCGGCAACCTTTTCCCTGCAGGCCCTGGTGGGCGCATTTTTCGTGTATGTTTTCATGCTGCTGGGTACAGAGTTGTTTCAAACCTTCGGGTTCCTGGTGCCTCTTGCCTTTAATGAAGGGCCGGGCCAGGCCCTTTCCATCGGCCGCGCCTGGGAAACCTTCGGGTTTGCAGATGCCTCCACCATAGGGCTCACTTTTGCCACCATCGGGTTCTTTTTCGCTTTTTTTGTGGGAGTGCCCCTGGCCAACGTGGGGCTGCGCAAAAAACGGCTGAAAAAAGAGTCGCCTGACCGCTTTTTTCTCCAGGGGATTCTGCCGGCGCGCCAAAAGGCGGCTTCTGCCGGCGGCGTGACGACTCACAGTTCAAATCTGGACTGCCTGGCCTTTCACCTGGCCCAGGTGGGACTGGCATACGTGATAACCTATTTTGGGGTGCTGGGCCTTACAAGCATCGTGCCGCAGGAGGCAGCAGGTATCATATGGGGGTTTTTCTTTCTTTTCGGTCTGGTCACGGCCATTATTTTGCGAAAGATTCTGGAATTTACACCGTTCGGGCACCTGATGGATCCGCCGCTGCAGAGGCGCATTACCGGAATGTCAATTGATTATCTAATTGTTGCAACCGGCTGCGGCATCGAGCTGTTGGTGGTATGGGAGTATGCCGCCCCTATTATTGTGACAGCCATTTTCGCGGGTCTGCTGACCACGCTTCTTGTTATCGTGCTTGGAAGACGCCTGTCGGATTATCAGCTTGAAAGAACGGTTGCAATGTACGGAGTGGTAACGGGCACGGTTTCCTGCGGATTGCTGCTATTGCGCATCGTCGATCCCGAGTTAAAAACCCCTGCGGCCAGGGAAATCGGGTTTATGAATATTTTTACCGTGCCGGTGGTGGGCGGGCTTACGTTTTTTTTAAATGTCCCTCTCTGGTGGGGCTGGAGTCTTGCAAGCACCTGTCTCGTGCTGCTGGCTGTATTTTTGATATCATTTGCGTTGCTTTACCGCCGGGGATTCTGGGCGAGCTGAGTTGATGGATCCTGTACTGGTCAAATATATTATTTTAACCGGCATCGTGTTTTTTTCCTACACCGCCCAGACCATATCGGGGTTCGGAAGCACGGTGATCGCAGTCACACTTGGGGCCCAACTGTTTCCGCTCCATGTCCTTATCCCGGCGCTGGTGATGCTCGATCTTCTGCTAAACGGGTTTCTCAGCCTGAAGTATTATACTTATATTGATGCAAGGCTGCTGTTTTTGCGGATAATCCCTTTTATGCTCACCGGCACCGTTGCAGGTCTCCTTCTTTTCAGCATCCTGGCCGGCCCGGTTTTAAAGACAATTCTGGGGCTCCTTGTAATGGCCCTTTCGGTCTGGGGACTTTTAACATTTTATAGAAAAAGCGGCAGACCGCTTATCCCGATATATCAGAAAGGATTTTTTCTGCTTGGCGGCATTGTTCACGGAATGTATGCCTCAGGCGGGCCTGTTATAGTATATGCCGCGGTACGTCTCGGCCTGGACAAAACGACTTTCCGGGCGGTGCTTACCGCCCTGTGGACACTTTTAAGCGCCGTAATGACCGGGTTTTACATAGTGCAGGGACAATGGAGAGTTGAGTCGGGGCGGTTTGTACTGTTTTTGCTGCCGGCCGTATTGCTCGGCCTGTGGCTGGGGGAACTGCTTCACCACAAAACAGAAGAAAGGCAGTTCAGGCTCTTTATTTATATTCTTTTATTTCTGGCCGGGGCGGCACTGGTTTAAGGGATATGATGATACTGGCAATTAATGCGGGGAGTTCCTCCATAAAATTCAGCCTTTTTAATTCGGAGAATTTAGAGGTTCTGGCAGGCGGTTTGATTGAGCGGATCGGGTTGCCGGGTACTTTCTTTTCTTTTCAAAACAATATCAGAAATTGCAGTTTGGGCAACAATGTTGATATTTCAGATACTTTCGAAGCTATAAGTTATATTTCAAATATATTGACCGGCAATGAATACGGTGTTGTTTCTTCAGTGGGTGAAATTTCAGCTATAGGTCACAGAGTGGTTCATGGAGGTGAAAGTATATCCCGGCCTGTAATAATCTCTTCTGAAATAAAGGAGATTATCCGGGAAAATATAGATCTTGCTCCTCTTCATAATCCTCCGAATTTAAAAGGAATAGAAGCCTGTGAAAAGTATTTTCCTGAAGTGCCTCAAGTAGCGGTTTTTGATACGGCGTTTCACTCCTCTATTCCTGATTACGCATATATCTATGCCCTGCCTTACAGGATGTACAGCGAATACTCTGTTCGAAGATACGGATTCCATGGAATAAGCCAGAAATACGTACTTGAAGAATCCGCTCAATATTTAAATATAAAAAAATCCGAATACAATTGTATTATCTGTCACCTGGGAAGCGGCTGCAGCATTACTGCTGTAGCCGGGGGGTGCAGTGTTGACACAAGTATGGGTTTAACGCCGCTGGAGGGCTTGGTCATGGGGACCAGAAGCGGAGATATTGACCCTGCTGTCATCTTATATCTTTTAACCCGGAAAGATTATGATATAAATGAAGTCAGCAATATTTTAAACAAAAAAAGCGGATTGTATGGCATTTCGGGGATCGGCTCAAGCGATATCAGGGATATACTTCAGGCCCGTGATCACGGATCCTACCAGGCGGAATTGGCTATAAAATCATTTACTTACAGGGTAAAAAAATATATCTGTTCTTACATGGGGGTACTTGAGCGTGTGGACAGCATTGTTTTTACCGGGGGTATCGGGGAAAATTCACACGAGATCAGGTATAAAGCATGCCAAAATCTGGAAAAGTTCGGGGTGGTAATAGATCAAAATAAAAATCAGCATTTGCAGGGGATTGAGATTCAAAGTGATTCCAGTGAAGTTAAAATACTTGTAGTGCCTACAAATGAAGAAAAAGAAATTGCCCGGCAGGTACTTTCAACTGTTGAACGTAAGAATCGGTGATTTAATTTTCCGGGAAGCAGATATTTAGTGCCCATCCAGAAATGGCTAATTTGCCCAATTTCTGCGTCAGGCTCAAATTTTAATCCTCAAAATACTTTGAGTATTCCTGCGGTTAAAATTTTCGCCTTCCTTGAACTTGAACAAATTATCTGATTTCTGGACGGACACTATTTAATATGCCGTTTTCGTATAAAACATAAATGACGGTACCTGCGGGCAGAAGATTTTTTTGATTACTGCTCAGGAGAGAGAGTATGCTTGATAAACTTGAGAAAAAAGATTGGCTTGACGAGAATTTAAAATATATTCTGGATGATATTTCTTCAGGAATCATCCTTTGCGGAAGCGATTACAGGGTTAAATACATCAATAAATTCTATGCCCACCTGCTGGCAACCACGCCTGAAGAAGCCACGGGAAAAGATATTCGTTCTTTTTTCCCCGATTCAAGAGTCCCTGATGTATTTGAAAGCGGCGAGCCCGAGCTTCGCCAGCACTGCCTTCATAAAAAAGAAATTATCAGAAGCAGCACGGATATAACCCTGCTGGTTAACAGGCTTCCTATAAGGCAGGGCGGCAGGGTTACAGATGTGGTCATAGAGACTATCTTCAAGGATAATTTCCAGATCAAGAAATATGTGGAACAAAATAATCTGTTAAAAAAGAAAGTTCTTAAATATCAGAATAATCTTGGCTCAGCCCTTTCCCCGACTTACAGCATGGCGTCAATCCTGGGCAAAAGCAAAAGAATAGAAGAGGCAAAACACCAACTGAAAAAATTTGCCACATCCCTGGATTCCCTATTGATTACGGGTGAGACCGGAAGCGGAAAAGAACTTTTCGCCCATGCCGCCCATCTTGAGAGCAGCCGCGCGTACGGGCCTTTTGTTTGCGTAAATTGCGCAGCCATTCCCAAGGATCTCATCGAATCCGAACTGTTCGGATATGAGAAAGGTGCTTTTACGGGTGCAAAAGATTCCGGCAAGACGGGTAAAATCGAGCTGGCCAGCGAGGGGACCCTGTTTCTCGATGAAATCGGCGATCTTTCTCTCGGAGCCCAGGCGAAGCTGTTGAGATGCCTGGAGAGTAAAACCATAGAGAGAATAGGGGGATATACGCCGAAGAAGGTCGATTTCAGGCTGATTTGTGCAACAAATGCCGATCTGGATTCAATGATGAAGCACCGGCAGTTCAGAGAGGATCTTTATTACAGAATAAACAGCATGAATCTGCATGTGCCGGCATTAAGGGAGCGTCCGGAAGATATTATGATTCTGGCCGAACATTTTATACATCCAAATTTCCATATTGCTCCGGATGCAAAAAAGTTGCTGTCAAGTTATGATTGGCCGGGAAATGTCCGGGAACTTAAAAACGCTTTGGCCTGGGCGTGCCACATGTCCGAAGACGGAAGGGTTGAGGCGAAGTATCTGCCCAATAAAATCCGCCGGGCCAGTTTCGTGCGATCCCTGAGGCACAGCAGTAATAATAAGCTGGCCGCAAAAGTGGCTGAATTTGAAAGAATGATAATATCTGACACGCTGGAATCAACTGCCGGCAATAAGCTTGAAGCAGCCCGCCGATTGGGGATTTCAAGGTCCACGCTCTACGATAAATGCAAAGCATTCGGCTTGCTGGAATAAGTATTTTTGCCTGCCCTTTGACCTGAGTTTTTGATGTGATGGTGCTGTCCGGAGTTCCGTACATGTCCGGAACATCGGACACGCTTGCGATCTGTCTAAAATTTTAAAGTTTATAGGGAAAACGGCGTTTGGGTGAACAATTGTGTACGGAGTTCCGGACACAAAATAGCGTGTTTTTAAAAATTGAGAAAACAGCACTTGCCAGGAGATTGCTTTTCGGCGGGGAAAAGATAATAATTATGATGGTTTCGTAAAAAGCTGTTTATCCCGCCAGGGCGGTATTTTTGCAGAAAGGAAATCTGTAAGCACCTTGGCTGATCGGCGGTGCGAAAAAGGAGTTTCCTCGCTCCAGGAGCCTCTTCGAGCCTCAATTTCCGCTCGGAAACCCGCTTTTCCGCACCGCCGTCAGGGCAACAAAGTGCAATTTCGGCAGAGCGCAAAAAAAGGATTTCCCTGGAAGTCAATTTTGATGGCGCCGTAAAAAGTCATAAAACTGGAATAATCACTAAACAATAAAAAAATAACTTTCTGATTTTACTTAACACTTAATCACTTAAAACTTAACACTGCCTGTAAAAAAAGACTTTTTACAGGCTCATCAATTATGGAATATTAAACAATTTTCTTTGAAGCGGCGAAGCCTGGCATGCCTGTTGCATTTTATAAAAAGATTTCCAGGGAAGTCTATGGTCGGGGTCGGTTTTTGAAGCGACATTGACCGTTTTCGGGATTCATCAAATCCCGGAACCGGTCAGGAGCGAAAAAACCGACCCCGACCGCAGGGTTTCCTTAGACCAGAGTATATAAGATATCGAAGA
>JAGXLE010000254.1 GCA_018334855.1 Desulfobacterales bacterium
GGGAGTGCTGGAAAGCAGTGTTGACCAAGCCCTGGCTCTGGAGCCCGCGGTACTTGAAAAAATAGTGTATGAATCGGTAGCCATCAAGGCCGATATTGTAAACCGCGATGAACGTGAGCACAACGAGAGGCGGAAGCTCAATTTCGGCCATACCCTGGGCCATGCTATTGAAAAGACGGCCGGGGTGAGCCACGGTGCGGCGGTAAGTGCAGGCATGTCAGCCGCAGCCCGGTTTTCTGTTAAAAAGGGATATATGTCTTCATCCGAGGCCGCACGCCTTGAAAATCTGCTGGTAAAACTGGGTTTGCCGGTCTCAATTCCTGCAGATTTTAATAAAGTGACAGATGCACTGGCCAGGGACAAGAAACGGCGGGAAGACTCGATCCATTTCGTTTTGCTGGCGGGCCTTGGAAAGAGTTTTGTCAAGCCCCTCGCATTAAGCGAGTTAGAAAAGATGCTGTCTTCGGAAGGGGTTATTTCACGCTGAAGCCGGGGTTTTCGATTCGCTCGCTTTTACAAAGCGGACATCGTCCGGGCGGGGTCAGCCTTTCTCTGCTTTTAAACTCGTATCCGCAGGCAATGCACCTGGCCGGTTTGATTTTCATTTTTTTACCCTGCCTGGGCAGGCTTTTTGCAATGTGTGGAAGGTGGCTGTAGACCTCCTTTTCGCTGATCCCGATTTCCTGCGAAAGGTCTTTTGCCTCTGCCTCGCCCTGTTGGAGCATTTCGATAATCTGCTGGCGGATGGTTGTCATAATCCTTTTCTCCTTTACCGGTTAGCAGCTTTCTTATATCACAGCCCGCCTTCACGATAAACCAATTTTATGCTTTCATTAACACTCTATCCTGTATTATGAACAAGGCAGCGGTGGTTTGTCTGCTTTTCAGAGCCTGAACAAGTACCAGGAGATAGTGCATAGCAAATGATTACTTTTATCGGAAATGGCCGTATAAAGACCGCCCAGATTTTTCTGTACGCCGCGGTGAGGAGGTGAGGACATTATGAATTTCGTCTCCAGGCTGCTTTCTCATTATCGATCAGTTCAGAGCAGACTGCATGGATTTCCTCCCAAAAAAGTGCTGGTGCTCGAGGGCGGCGGAATGCGGGGCATTTTTCTGGCCGGCGTGCTGCAGGCGTTCATGGATCGGGGATATAATCCCTGGCGACTTATTATAGGCACTTCCGCGGGAGCACTTATCGGGACGGCATACGCTGCCCGGCAGATATATCTTGCCCGGGATGCCTTATTCTCTGAGCTGCTTTCAGGTCAGTTTATCCGCATGACAAATATCTTCAGGCCGGAAAAGCATATTCTCAACCTGGACTGGATGGTTGACAGGTTCATAGAGCAGAAGGGGGCGCTTGATATCCGGAAACTGCGTACCACAGCGTGCCCGGTCATTATTGTTGCCACGTGTTTCTACGAACACGCCCCGCTGCAGTCCATTTATTTAAGCACCAACCGTGATGATATTCCCCTTGCATTGAAGGCCTCTGCAGCAATTCCTTTTTTGTACCGAAATTTTGTGCCATACAGAAATGAGATGCTGATGGACGGCAGCGTATGTGACCCGATGCCCTACAAAAAGGCCCTGGAAATGGGCTTTTCAGATCGCGATATCCTGGCAGTTTCAACCCGGCCAAAGGGCTACAGGAAAGAGCGCGAATCATTCTGGGTCAAGCGGCTTTATGAATCTTATTACAAGGATGAGCAATACCAGCACCTGCGTTCGGCACTGGAGGCGCATTACGGTCTTTATAACCGGCTGTTTGACGAACTGGAACAGGAACATGATATTGACGTGATATATCCGCCCGATGAGTTCAGGGTCAACCGGTTGACCCGCAATGAAGGAAAAATACTGGAAGGCTTTGAACAGGGGGTTGATGCTGCCCGCAATTATCTTTACGGCCTCGGCTTCAATGCTGAAGAGGTGGCCGGGGGTTGAAACACACCAGCGACTAGGTGGAGGAAAATGGGACTGTTTAGCATGTTTGCCGGCAAATCACCGGAAGTCCATGAAGAAAAAGGCGATGCATATGCCGGGCAGGGTGCTTTCGGAGAGGCCAGGATTGAATTTGAAAAAGCCCTCGATAAAATAGAGACGCGTTTTCCGGAAAAAACACATCTTGTGGATCGCATTACGGAGAAATTCAAATCCGCTGGGGAATCGCTGGCCTCGGTGCATATCGAAAACGCGCGCGCCCTGGCAGAGGCCGGAGACGTCGACCAGGCCGCAGAACTCTATTACCTGGCCCGGGATCTGGCCAGGCATGAGAGCACCCGCCGGAAGGTCGAGCAGGATCTTGCCCGGCTGGCCGATGCAGGGGAGAAAATTGAATTTCCCCGTGAGCCTGAACCCGCGGCACAGGAAAATGATCCGGAGCCTGAAGAAGTGGTTGCGGCTGAGGATCAGGATTATGAAGAAATGTTTTCGGTTTTGTTAAGCGCGCTTCCGGCGGAAACGGCCGAAGCTTACCGGAAATACGGTGATTCGTTTGCCAGGGGCTATGTGGCGTTAAACCGCGGAAATTTCGAATACGCGGTAAATGAACTGACCCGGGCATTGGAGGAAAACAAGGGACAGACCACCCTGATACCACTGGAGCTTGCAACCGCCTACCTGCATACCGAAGAGCACTGGAAGGGAAGGGCGCTGCTGGAGTCTTACCTGGAAGAAAATCCTTATGAAATCCGCGCCTATCAGCTTCTCTGCGAGATTTACTGGGAGGCCGGGCAGGTCTCGGATGCCGGAAATCTCCTGGAATCCGCGCCAGATCAGATCCGCAATTCTTCGTCCATTTTGATGCTGACAGGGGAAACCAGGTTCCAGACTGGTGATTTTCAGGGTGCAGAAGATGTTTTCAGGCAAT
>JAGXLE010000255.1 GCA_018334855.1 Desulfobacterales bacterium
AGCGGGATTTTCAATTTTACCGCATCTACTGCGTCAGATACAGCCTCGCATAGTTGACTATAGCGAGTCTGCATCTTCCTTGTATCTGCGGCAAACGTAAAAATCGCTCAATTTAGGAAAAATAAAAAGGGGGCAGATCTAATTTTTTGGGCCTCAAAAATAGATCTGTCCCCCCTTTTTTTAAATGGCCGAGGTCATAAGGTCGCCGACCATTTTGTTGAAACGGGAGGGGTTTTCGATCTTGCCGCCTTCGGCGATTACGGCAAGATCATAGAGCAGCTGGCTGTAATCGGCAAGCGATTCGTCATCCGGGCTGCTTTCATGGATCTGCCGGATTTTTTCCATTACAGGGTGACTGGTGTTTAATTCAAGCACTCTCTTTGATTCCGGTACGGTCTGGCCCGAGGCTTTGAGCAGTTTTTCCATATATGCGCTCATATCATAGGTGTCGCCGGACAGACAGGAGACAGAGTTTTTAAGATGCGAAGACGGTTTGACCGACTTGATCTTGTCATCGAGATGCTCCTGGATTTTTGTAAAAAGATCGGAGTAGGTTTCGGTCTCCTGTTTTTCTTCTTCCTTGTCAATGTCTAAGTCGCCTTTTTCCGCGCTTTTAAGCGCCTTGCCCTCAAATTCCGTCACGCTTGTAACCACAAACTCGTCGACCGGGTCTGTCATCAAAAGCACTTCGTAATCCCGGTCCTTTAGCGCCTCTAAGTGCGGGCTGTTTAACATGGCGCTCAGGTTATCGCCGGTGATGTAGTAGATGTTTTCCTGATCCGGCTTCATGTCGTTTACGTAATCTTTCAAAGAGCGCCATTTGCCCTCGGATTTGGTGGTCTTGTAGCGGATCAGCCGGGTGAGACGGTCCCTGTTGTCTGCATCCGAGTAGATTCCTTCTTTGAGTACCGGCCCGAATTCATTGAAGAAATTTTCATAAGTTTCTGCATCCATCTCTTCGAGATGTTCCAGGATTTTTTTGACCAGGTTTTTCCGGATGTTTCTGACCAGTGCGTCCTGTTGGAGCATCTCGCGGCTGATATTAAGATTAAGGTCAGGGGCGTCGACCACCCCGCGGATAAAGCGCAGGTATTCCGGAAGCAGCTCCCGGCAGTTGTCCATTATAAAGACCCGCCTGCTGTAGAGCTGTACCCCGTGCTGGCGCTCCGGATGATACAGGTCAAAGGGCGCATTGGAAGGAATGTAGAGCAGCGCCGTGTATTCGGTCACCCCTTCGAGCTTTATGTGCATGTGGGTAAGGGGCGGGTTCCAGTCGTGGCTTATATGGGAATAAAAGTCTTTGTATTCTTCCTCTGTGATCTCGCTTTTGTTTTTGGCCCAGATGGCCTTCATGGAGTTTAACGTTTCCTCGCGGACAACCTTTTTTTTCTCTGCACCCTCAACCGGCTGTCCATTCTCATCTGTTTCCTGTTCTTCGCGCTCGACATCCATGACAATCGGATAGCGCACAAAGTCCGAGTGCCGCTTTACAATGCGCCGGATGGTCCATTCCTCGGTATAATCCTCTTCTTCCCGGACCTTTGGCGAAAGCTTCAGGGTCACGTCTGTGCCGCGGCCCGGTTTTTCAGTCTCTTCAATGGTATAGGAGCCGTCTCCGGCAGATTCCCATTTTGTAGCGGTTTCTTCGCCTGCAGCCCGGGTGATCACGGTAATGCGGTCTGCCACAATAAATGCGCTGTAAAAGCCCACGCCGAACTGGCCGATAAGCTCCGGGGTGAGCCCTTCTTCCTTTTTGGATTTTTCCAGGGCTTCCAGAAAAGCGGCGGTCCCGCTTCTGGCGATGGTGCCGAGGTTGTCTTTTACCTCTTCTTTTGTCATGCCGGTACCGTTGTCTGAAACGGTCAGGGTCTGGTTTTCTTTGTCCGGGATGATCTTGATTTTTAATTCGGTATCTTCGCCGAGAATGTCGGGATCGGTCTGGGCCTGGAAGCTGATCTTATCCAGGGCGTCCGATGAGTTGGATATCAGTTCGCGCAGAAAAATCTCCTTGTTGGAATAAAGAGAATTGATGATAATGTTTAGCAGTTGCTTGACTTCGGTTTGAAATTCGTAGGTTTCGGTTTTTGGTGTCATAGTCCGCTCCTGTTTTATGTTATGCTGTTTTAAAGTTCGTAAAGGATTTATAAATAAACCGGATTTCCGAAGAGATACATTGTGGAGCTATACTTTTTTGATCATATAATGAGGCTTGTTTGCGATTTGTCAACCCATGGTGGAACTCTATGAAAATATGCCGGCCGACGCGGCAGACCTTTGCGGCCTGATTCTCAAGGCCTCGGGCATACCTTTCCGGGTCAGGCCCGAGACCCGCGGCTGGGGCATATGGGTGGAAGCACGGGATTATGAGCGTGCCAGAAATGCCGTGGAGCAGTATTTCCGGGAAAACCGCGGGGCTGACACGGCTGCCGGGGATCAGGCTGCGCTGCAGGAGCACGGATATGCGGGCATATGGGCCGCTGTTTTTCTTGCTGTCGTGTATGCAGCCGTGCAGCACACAGGGGCCGTGCATGCAGTCTGGTCAGATTTCGGAGCGTCGGCCCGCAGAATTTTGGACGGAGAGGTTTACCGTATTGTAACCGCCCTGATGCTGCATGCTGACGCGGTTCATCTGCTGGGAAACATGG
Organism: Desulfobacterales bacterium; assembly: GCA_018334855.1. GTDB lineage: Bacteria > Desulfobacterota > Desulfobacteria > Desulfobacterales > Desulfosalsimonadaceae > Desulfosalsimonas. The sequence goes on from JAGXLE010000255.1 coordinate 2,646, forward strand.
CAGGACTTGCCATTTTTGCAACAGCCGTATGCCAAGTGGCCGGCCGCGGCGCAGGAATGCTGATGATCCTGTTTGCCGGGGCTGCAGGCAACCTGGTAAATGCCTGGGCGTATACATCAGGGCATTTGTCAATCGGGGCTTCAACAGCGGTGTTTGGCGCAATCGGCATCCTGTCCGGATACCAGTTTTTGCGCAGGCGCAAAAGATCGAGGAAAAAAGCGGCTGCCTG
>JAGXLE010000256.1 GCA_018334855.1 Desulfobacterales bacterium
AGAATAGGCAACGGGGTGGTTGCCACTGCCGCTCATCTTGGCATTGACAGGGTGCCTGCCTTCAAGGGGCAGGCATTTCCCGCCCATGACCCGCGGGCGGTCAAGGGTACGGGCGTGACCTATCTGTCAAGCCCCATGGGTGCGGATCACACTGCAGGGCTGACATATCGGCAGCCATGGGAAAAGGCAAACCAAGTCTACTATTCCCTGCGTACCCAGGTGCAGTCTGCAACTTGTGACGCCTTTGGTTACTGCTTAAATGCAGTGCCCGGAGGAAAGGCTTCTGTTTACAGGTTTTTTGCAGACCTTATGAACGCACGATTCGGCACGGAAATGACCGCGGCAGATGTCATGGAAATCGGTAAGCAGACCTTGCGCGATCAGCTTGCTTTTAATGAAAAGGCCGAATTTTCGGACCTGGATGAGGATTCGACCCCTTTTATTAAAAAAGAGCCTATTGATCCCACCGGCCAGGTCTTTGACGTGGACGACCAAGAGCTCAAAAATATCTGGGGCGGCCTGGATAAATTTAAAGAAAAGGAAAAAGTGTGGGAGGTGCGCATTGCCCCGCTTCCTGACGTGCTTTTCGGCGTTGGTGCGGCCAAAAATATGGGCGGGCGCATGCGCAGGCTCAATGTAAAAAAGCCCCTGCTGGCAACAGATCCTTTCATGGCCGAAAGCGGCCGGGCCGATGAGGTCGCAGATATACTGAAGGCGGCCGGAATTGAACCGGTTGTTTTTCCTGATGTGGAGCCTGACCCGCCGCTTGAGCTCATTGAGCGTGCCGGAAAAGTGTTTAAGGACGAGGGGTGCGACAGCGTGATCGGGCTGGGCGGCGGAAGCGCCATGGATACGGCCAAGTGCATCGGCCTGCGCGTATCCCACGACGGCGATCTGAGAGAATACGAAAGCATCCTGGGCGGCGGGGCAAAGATTAAGCCGGTGTTTCCCCCGGTAATATGCATTCCGACCAGCTCCGGCACGGGAAGCGAGGCAAACCCTGCCGCTATGCTTACAGACAGAAAGCGCGACGCCAAGCTCGTGCTTATGAGCAATCATTTGATACCTGCATTGGCGGTGCTCGATCCGCTCTTCTGCAAAACCATGCCCCCGGGCCTGACAGTGGAGTCAGGAATTGATGCTCTTGCCCACAGTTGTGAAGGCTATGTTTCACTGGCCACGGAGTACAATCCCTACCTGGAGTCAAAAGCCCTGTATGCAGTTAAACTGATCGGCCGCAGTCTGCCGCGTGCCTATAAAAACGGGGAGGATATTGATGCGCGGACCGATATGTGCATGGCAGCCATGTTTGGCGGCGTGGCCCTAAGCAAGGGCTTATGCATCGGGCATGCCCTGGCCCATGTGCTTGGCGGAAAATACCATATTGCCCACGGCAGGGCGGTTATTTACGGGCTGATGCTTTTTGTAAAGGCCAACCGGGAGACCTGCAGGGAAGCTTTTGCCGACCTGGCCCGGATGCTTATGCGCATGGATGATCTGGAAGCAGCACTTGGTGCCTTTTATGAAAAGCTCGATATCCGGCTCAGCCTCAAAGACGAGGGGTTTGCCCGCGAGGAGCTAAAACGGGTCGCTTTTCTTACTTCCAGGGATGCGGTCAACATGGCAACAGATCCGGCCTGCCCCAATGAGAAAAAAATCAGGGAATTGCTCGAAGAGATGTATGAGGCGTAAAAAACAGCCTGCGCGCTAAAGATCCGCATCTTCTGTCCGACAAGAAATAATCTAAAGATTAAAGAAGTCCTTATTTCCGACGGAACAGGAGATGTGTATGAAGGCCGGCGCCTCAGGGCTGCAAATAAATGACGGGGAAGACCAGGGCACGACCTTGCAGGACAGCTACTTCCCGGTTTCCCCTGACATGTTAAACCCCCACGCCCTGACAGACTTCCGGGTCTATCTAAAGCGCGGCGGACGTTACGTGCTCTATACCAGGGAGCGGCAGTATTTTTCCCGCAGCCTCAAGCAGCGGCTGGTGGAAAACGGAATTGATACCGTATATATCCCTTATAACCAGCGGGCTTCCTACGAGTCCTATATTATGGATAACCTGGACTGGATTTTAAATGATCCCGAAGTCCCCATAGAAGCCCGGTCCAGGGCATTTCTCGATATTACGGCAAGCCAGGTAAAAGAGGTTTTTAACAACCGGCTTCCCGTGCTCGACGAACAGGTTGTTGACGGCGTGCGCCACGTTGTACAGTCAAGTCTTTCTTTTCTGTCAACTCCGGGGGCCACGGAAAGTATAAGCCGGTTTATATCCCATGATTATCAAACTTTTTCCCACAGCGTGCACGTGTTTGCCTACACCATGATGCTGATGCACTGCCTGGAAGAAAACTGGGAAGAAGAAACCCTGGTTGATGTGGGAGTCGGCGCGCTTCTCCACGATATCGGCAAGACCCATATTCCTACAGATGTTTTAAACAAACCCGGCCGGCTCAACGAAGGCGAGTGGGAACAGGTCAAACTTCACCCGGTCCACGGCATGCGCATGTGCACAAACGTGAGCCTGCCGCAGATGAGCCTTAACTGCATCGTGTTTCACCATGAAAAATTTGACGGCACCGGCTATCCATCCGGCATGAGCGGCGAGGAAATTCCCGTGCCTGTACGCGTGCTGACCTGCTGCGATGTCTATGACGCTATTACCTCAAAGCGTCCCTATGCACCGGCAAGCACTCCCTTTGAGGCACTCAAGATCATGAGCGAGGAAATGAAAGGCGCGTTTGATTCGCGGATTTTTAAGTCCTTTATTAATGTGCTTGGCAGAATAAACGAGTAAAGACCCGATATCACTATATCGCTTCCCGTCATGGAAGAAATCATGAAAAGCAGAA